>USLT01000228.1 GCA_900555585.1 uncultured Collinsella sp. | reverse complement strand
GCGTCCTGCTCTCCATCGCCGGCTCCAAGGACCTCGGCATCCAGGAGATCAACGATGCCGCCGACCTCGTCGCCAACGCCGTCGACCCCGAGGCCAACATCATCTTCGGTACCGTCGTCGACGAGTCCCTGGGCGACCAGGTCCGCATCACCGTCATCGCGACCGGCTTCTCCGACTCCAACGTCAACCGCCAGGACGACCTCTTCGCGCAGTCCCAGGCCCAGGCGAAGGCCGCCAAGGCCGAGCCCGCCGCCGCTCCGGCGCCGACCCGCAACATCGGCGGCACCGAGCTCCCGAACTTCGGCAACGACCAGTTCGAGCTGCCCGACTTCCTGAAGCGCGGCTCCTTCTAATCGAGTCCGACCGCCTCTCGGCGGCTTTGCGACGGCTTCGAACCCGGCTCCCCTCAGAGCCGGGTTTTTCTTTAGGCGGCCGCCGCCCGCGAGCGCGATCAACGCGCGCCGGGCTCGCCCCGCAGGCATGCAACGTCATCCGAACACGATGGGGGGACAACATGGAACTTGAACGTATCGTCTCTGCCGACGGCGTCGCGCTGCACGCGGCAGGGGAGGGGCGCCTGCGCATCGCCTTCACCGAGCGTACGGGCGGCGTCTCGGAAGACCCGTATGCATCGCTCAACCTCGGTACCCATGTGGGGGACGATCCGGTGGCCGTGGCGGAGAACCGTCTCCGCGCGCTCGACGCGCTCGGTTGCGCGGGGGACATCGACCGCCTGCTCGTTCCCAACCAGGTCCACGGGGACGAGGTCGTGACGGTGTCGTCTTGCGAGGAGGCGGCGCTCCACTCCGCGCGTGCGGCCATCGCCGCGGGCGCCGACGGCATTGTCTGCACGGCGCCCCATGTGCCGGTCATGCTTTGCTACGCCGATTGCGTACCCGTCGTCCTCGCACTGGGCGACCGCGGCTTCGCCGTGGTCCATTCCGGCTGGAAGGGCACGTATGCCGGGATCTCCGGCAAGGCGGCGCGCATGCTGGCCGAGGCGGCGGGCGGCTCCACGTCCCAGATCAAGGCGTTCATCGGCCCGCATATCCAGGGGGACGAATACGAGGTATCTCCCGAACTTCTGCAAATGTTCTCATTACGATTTGATAACATACATCCATATGGCGACAGGCTGTTGGACCTGTCCTGCGCCATACGTCAGTCACTTGAGGAATCAGGAGTCCCCAGTTGCGAGATTCACGACCCTCGTCTCTCGACGATGCGCGCCAACGCGCACTTCTTCTCGTATCGCAAGGAAAATGGAATATGCGGACGTCATGCAGCCATAGCGGTCCTGTCGTAACGCGGCGCGGCTTCCTCGCCGGCGTGCTCGGCGCGGCGGCGCTCGCGGCGCTCCCCGGATGCTCGGCTTCGAAGAGCTCCGGGCAGATCACCGTCGCGGGCTCGACGACCTGCCTGCCCATCGCCGAGGTCGCCGCCGAGGGCTACACCGCCAAGAGCGGGGTCAACGTCCTCGTTTCGGGCCTTGGCTCGAGCGCGGGCATCGAGGCGGTCTCCAACAACACCGCCGACATCGCGACCTCCTCGCGTGGCCTGAACGAGCAGGAGCAGGGGCTCGGGCTCACGACGATCCCGATCGCCCACGACGGCATCGCCGTCATCGTCAACCCGGACAACCCGGTCCAGAACCTCTCCGTCGAGCAGCTCCGCGCGATCTACTCCGGCTCGGTCTCCAATTGGTCCGAGGTGGGCGGCGAGGACCTCGCCATCCAGCTCGTCAACCGCGACGAGGCCTCCGGCACGCGCGAGGCCTTCAAATCGATCATCATGGGCGGCGAGCCGTTCGACCGCCGCGCGGCCGTCCTCTCCGGCACCGGTCAGGTGCGCGACGTCGTGAGCCGCTCGCGCGGCGCCATCGGCTACATCTCGATGGGCTTCGTCGAGTCCAAGTACGCCGTCACCCAGGTGAGCGCCATCAGCGTCAACCATGTCGAGCCGAGCGAGAAGACCATCGCCAGCGGCGGCTACCCCATCTCGCG
>USLT01000227.1 GCA_900555585.1 uncultured Collinsella sp. | reverse complement strand
GCGACGGCCGTCTGTCCGTCATCTTCACCGGTGCCGGCACCTCCGACTACGTCGGCGACACCTGCGCCCCCTACCTGCGCCGCGCCGGCAACACCGATCTTTACGACTTCAAGCCGATTGCTACCACCGATATCGTCTCGGCTCCCTTCGACTTCCTGCGTCCCGAGGATCCCACCCTGCTGGTCTCCTTCGCTCGCTCCGGCAACAGCCCCGAGTCCCTCGCTGCCGTCGAGGTCGCTCGCAAGTTCGTCAAGAACATCAAGTTCCTCAACATCACCTGCGCTCCCGAGGGCAAGCTGGCCGTCCAGTCCGCTGACGATCCCGACGCGCTGACCCTCCTCATCCCTCGCGCCAACGACAAGGGCTTCGCCATGACCGGCTCCTACAGCTGCATGACGCTGCTCTCCACCCTCATCTTCGACGAGGCCGACTTCGCCACCAAGGAGGCCTGGGTCAAGCAGGCTGCAGAGATGGGCGACGAGGTCATCGCTCGCGAGTCCGAGATCGCCGACTTCCTGGCCGGCGACTTCAACCGCGTGACTTACCTCGGCTCCGGCGCCTTCGGCGGTCTCGCCCAGGAGGCCCAGCTCAAGATCCTCGAGCTCGCTCACGGCCTGGTCGCGACCTCCTATGACACCTCCATGGGCTATCGCCATGGACCGAAGTCCTTCGTCGACGACAAGACCATCGTGTTCGTGTATATGAACAACGACGAGTACACCCGTCAGTACGACCTCGACATCCTGAACGAGATCAACGGTGACGAGATCGCCATGAAGACCGTCGCCGTCCAGCAGGACCTCGCCCCCGCCTTCGAGGGCCGCGCCTTCACCTTCGCCGGTCGCGAGGCTCTGCCCGAGGGCTACCTCGCCCTTCCCTTCGTGATGGTCGCCCAGGTCATCTCGATCCTGAACTCCGTCCGCGTGGGCAACACCCCCGACACCCCGTCGCCCACCGGCACCGTCAACCGCGTCGTCAAGGGCGTGACCATCCACCCCTTCGAGGCCTAATAGACCTCATCGCGCTTGATGGCGGCGGCAGTCGCCATCGCATATGACGTACAAGGCGCCCGCCCGGTCTGCAAGGACGGGCGGGCGCCTTATTTAGGGTATATAGGCTCCCAGAGTGCACCCATTGTCGTAAGGAGATAAAAATGAGCACGTATGCAATCAAGGCCGATGCGTTCTACCTTCCCACCCGCGTTGCCCGCGGCGGTTACCTCATGGTCGAGGACGGCGTCTTCGGCGAGTACCTTACCGAGGCTCCCGACTGCGAGATCATCGATTACACCGGCCGCCAGATCGCGCCTGGTTACGTGGACACCCATATCCATGGCTTCGATAACCACGACATCATGGATTGCGACCCCGAGAGCGTGGCCGCCGTCTCCCGCGGCATCCTGCGCAACGGTGTCACGAGCTATTTGCCCACCACGCTGACCGCGAGCACCGAGCAGCTCGAGAAGGCCTGCGCTAGCGTCGCCGAGTACGTCGAGGCCGGCGACGACGCCCCGCACGCGCGCATCCACGGCATCTTCCTGGAGGGCCCGTTCTTCACTGAGAAGTACAAGGGCGCCCAGAACCCGGCCTACCTCTCCGCTCCCACCATGGAGAAGCTCGAGGCCTGGCAGAACGCCGCCCACGGTCTCGTCAAGAAGGTCGCCGTCGCCCCCGAGTACGATGGCGCCGCCGAGTTCACCGCCGACGCCGTCAAGTCCGGCGTCGTCGTCGCCCTCGGTCACTCCGCCGCTACCTGCGAGCAGGCCCAGGCCTGCCTGGATGCCGGCGCCAAGGTCTTCGTCCACACCTATAACGGCATGAGCGGCCTGCATCACCGCGAGCCCGGCATGGTCGGCGCCGCGCTCTCCAGCCAGGATAAGTCCTATTCCGAGCTGATCTGCGACGGCCATCACGTCAACCCCATCTCCGCCGGTATCGTCATGAACGCCAAGGGCCACGAGCACGTCGCGCTCATCACCGACTGCATGTGCGCCGGTGGCATGCCCGATGGCGACTATT
>USLT01000226.1 GCA_900555585.1 uncultured Collinsella sp. | reverse complement strand
CCGCGTCCACCCCAACCGCTCGGTCATCACCCGCGCGCTCGGATCCGACCCGGCGATGTACGCCGACCACTTCTCGCTCAACGTCGAGGAGGGCGACCGCCTGATCCTTTGCTCCGACGGCCTCTCGAGCATGATCTCCGACGGCGAGATCGAGAGCATCGCCGTCCAGTCGTCGACCGCCCAGATCTGCACCGACAACCTCGTCGACGCGGCGCTCGCCGCGGGCGGCGGCGACAACGTCAGCGTCATCGTCGTCGACCTCGTCGACGACGGCCGCCTGCGCGAAATCGCGCGTCGTCGCAGGCGCAACGCCATCGCGACCGGCGCGACGATCCTCGTCGCGCTCCTCATCGCCGCCATCGGAACCTTCGTCTCGATCAGGAACTCCTGCTATCTCGGCATCAAGGACGACGCCGTGGCGATCTACTCGGGCGTACCCGGCTCCTTCATGGGCATCAAGCTCAACAGGCTCGAGGACGAGACCTCGGTCCTGCTCATGGATCTCCCCGAGGACACCCGGCACCGCCTGGAGGACGGCATCCCGCAAGAGAACCTCGACCAAGCCGCCGAGACCGTTTCAAAGTACCGCAAGCAGATCACCGAGGACCAGCTCCGCCAGGAGCAGGTCGCCAACGCCGTGAGGTCGGGGGCGGACCCCGCCGCCGCGGCGGCACCGGTCCCCGCAAATGGAGGTGACGCCCAGTGAGCAGCCGCCGCAACACGGAGCTCTTCCTGCTGATCTCCGCCGCATTCCCCGTGGTCCTTCTCTATGCGATGTTCGTCGTCAACACGGGCACCGCGCTGACGTTCCAGACCCTCGCCGTCCCGCTCGGCCTCTTCGCCGCCTTCGCCGCGGCGCATATCGCCGTGCGCATCTTCGCGCCGGGCGCCGACCCGGCGATCTTGCCGATCGTGTTCGCGCTATCGGGCATAGGCATCACCTTCGTCACGCGCGTCAAACCCAACCTCGCGATGAGCCAGCTGGTCATCTTGTTCGCCGCCATCGCGCTCATGGTGGTCACGCTGGTGGTCGCCAAGAACTTCGACGTGGTGAAGAAGTACAAGTACTCGTTCGGCGCCATCGGCATCCTGCTGCTGGTGCTCCCGATGTTCATCGGCACCGAGATCTACGGATCCAAGCTCTGGATCAAGATCGGCGGCTTCACCATCCAGCCCGGCGAGTTCGCCAAGGTGTTCATCGTCTTGTTCCTCGCCGGCTATCTGGCGGAGAACCGCGAGCTGCTCTCCATCTCCAACCACGAGATCCTCGGGTTCAAGATCCCCCGCTTCAAGCTCTTGCTCCCGCTGTTCGTGGTCTGGGGCATCTGCATGCTCATCGTCGTCTTCGAGCGCGACCTCGGCTCCGCGGTGCTCTTCTACACGATCTTCCTGCTCATGCTCTACGTGGCGACGGGCCGCATCTCCTACGTGATCATCGGCTTCCTGATGCTCGGCATAGGCGCCATCGGAGCCTATCGGTTCCTGAGCCACGTCCAGACCCGTTTCCAGATCTGGCTCGACCCCTTCGCCGACCCGTCCGGCTCGGGCTTCCAGCTCGTCCAGTCGCTCTTCTCCCTCGCGGACGGCAGCCTGCTCGGAACGGGCATCGGCAAGGGACTCCCCACGATGATCCCCGTCGTCGAGTCCGACTTCATCTTCTCCGCCATCGGCGAGGAGATGGGCCTGCTCGGCGGTGCCGCCGTGCTGTTCCTCTTCATGCTGTTCGCGGTCCGCGGCCTCACCACCGCCGCCCGCGCCAAGTCGGATCTCGCCGCGTTCTGCGCGACGGGCCTGACGGCGGCCATCTCGTTCCAGGCGTTCCTGATCGTCGGCGGCGTCACCAGGCTCGTGCCGCTCACCGGCGTCACCCTGCCCTTCATGAGCCAGGGCGGCTCCTCGTTGCTCGCGAGCTTCATCATCGTGGCGCTGCTCCTGCGCGCCGGCGACGAGGCGACCGGACGCGAGGCCGAACTCGCGGGCACCGGCGTCATGGCCGCGCAGACGGGCGGCCCCGCGGCGTC
>USLT01000225.1 GCA_900555585.1 uncultured Collinsella sp. | reverse complement strand
AACTACCTCGCCCTTCTCGGCTGGTCGCTCGACGGCGAGACCACCGTCATCCCCCGCGACGTGCTCGCCAGCCAATTCAGCCTCGAGCGCATCTCCAAGAACCCCGCGACCTTCGACCCCAAGAAGCTCGACTGGATGAACGCTGAGTACATCAACGCCATGGACGACGCGACGTTCGCAGACCAGATCATGCTGCCCGAGCTGCTCGAGGCCGGCCTGATCGACGAGGGCTTCGAGGCCGACGAGGCCTGGGTCGACGCCCTGGCCGCCATCGTCCGCCCGCGCACCAAGATGCCCGCCGACGCCGCCGCCGTGGCCTCCCCCGTCTTCCAGACCGCCGAGACCCTGGAGTACGACGAGAAGTCCGTTGCCAAGGGCCTCGCCAAGGAGGGAATGGGCGCCGTGCTCGACGCCGCCCGCGCCGCCCTCGAGGCCGTCGGGGACTGGACGCCCGGCAACATCGACGCCGCCCTCGAGGTCCTGCCCGAGCAGCTCGACGTCAAGAAGCGCCTCGTCTTCGGCGCCGTCCGCGTCGCCGAGTGCGGCAACATGGTGAGCCCGCCCCTCGGCGAGACCATGGCGCTCATCGGCCGCGACGACTGCCTCGCCCGCATCGACCGCGCGCACCCGATGGCGCTCTAGACGACCCGCCCGGGCCGTGCGACCAGGAGGAGCAATGAGTTCGAAGCCGCAATCGTTCGCCACCACTTCCGCGTTCGAGATCTTGGGACCCGTCATGGTGGGTCCGTCGTCCTCGCATACCGCGGGCGCGCTGCGCTGCGCCCGCGTCGCGGCGACCCTCGTCGACGGGGACGTATCGAGCGTCAGGTTCACCCTGTGGAACAGCTTCGCCCATACCTACCGCGGGCACGGAACCGACCGCGCGCTGCTGGGCGGCATCCTCGGCTTCGACACCGACGACGAGCGGATTCGCGACGCGTTCGCGGAGGCCGACCGTCGGGGGATCTCCTACGAGTTCGCGATCGGGGGCGACGACGCCTCCATACACCCCAACACCGTCGACATCCATCTGGAGAGCGCCGCGGGGACCGCTGCCGACGTCCGAGGCGAGAGCCTCGGCGGGGGGCGCATGCGCATCAGCGCCATCAACGGCGTCCAGGTCGAGATATCGGGGCTCTACACCACCTTGTTCGTCGCCCATCGCGACGCGCCCGGAGCGCTCGCCGCGCTCACCGGGGCGCTCGCGCGGGCCGAGATGAACATCGCGTTCTGCCGGACCTACCGCACCGAGGCCGGGGGCCAGGCCTACTCCGTCTTCGAGACCGACGGCGCTCCGCAGCCGGGCGTCCTGCCCGCCGTGCGCGAGCTCGGGCTCGTGACGTACGCCACCTTCATCGAGCTGCCCGGCTCCGTGTCCGCCCTCGGCCCGGGCGTGTCCGTGCCCGACCTCTTCGACGATGCCGGCCAGCTCCTAACCGCCTGCGACGAACTCGGACTCGGGATCGGCGGCGTCATGCGCCTACGCGAGGAGACCATGACGGGAGCGGACGCCGCGCGAAGCCAGATGGCGCGCGTCATCGAGGTCATGCGCAGCGAGACCACCGCGCCACTCGAGCATCCCCAGCGCTCGCTCGGCGGATTCCTCGACGGTCAGGCGAAGGCCGTCGAGGACGCCCGCGGAACGCTCTCCGCGGTCCTCATGGGCGACGTCCAGACCAAAGCCGTCGCACGAGCCATGGCCGTGCTCGAGCGCTCCGCTACGATGGGCGTGATCGTCGCCGCCCCGACCGCGGGTTCGGCCGGCGTCGTTCCGGGGTGCCTGCTCGCCGTCGCCGAGCACCTCGCCGTGCCCGACGACCAGCTGGCGGACGCACTCTACGCGGCTGCGGCCGTCGGCCTCGTCCTCTCGACATCGGCATGCGTCGCGGGCGCCGAGGGCGGTTGCCAGGCGGAGGTGGGCTCGGCCGCGGCCATGGCCGCCGCCGGACTCGTTCAGCTGCTGGGCGGAACGCCGAGGCAGTCGCTCGACGCCGCCTCGATCACGCTGTCCAATATGCTGGGACTCGTATGCGACCCCGTC
>USLT01000224.1 GCA_900555585.1 uncultured Collinsella sp. | reverse complement strand
TGGTCTTCCGCGGCGGCCGTGACGGCGCGAGCGGTTTCGAGCGCTTCGCCGCGCGATCTTTGGCGGACGCGGGCGCGGAGTACGTGAGGCCGATAGCGGCGACCCATGAGGTCGACTTGCGCCGCCTGAGTGCGACGGGCCTGTTCTGGACGGGATGCGATAAGCGCGAGCTCGTCGATCGCGAGCTCGATACACTGCAGGCCGTAGAGGGCGCGCTCAACCGCCTGGTGTTCCTGGAGCGCAGCCTCGGGGACGGTTCGTCCCCCGCGGTCTCCGCCCTTACCGAGGAGCAGTGCGAGGAGGCCTCCCTGGCCTCGCTCGTCGATTTCGCCGCGGTCGCCGAGCGCCTCCCGAGGGCGTGCGAGCTGACGAGCGATTATCTCGAGATCGCCGGCGCCAAGGCGTCGCGCGGCGGCGAGTGGGATGTGAGAACCCGTTTCGCGGCCGCGGTCGAGCGGCTGCGTGCGCCCTTCAGCTTCGAGTACGCATTCGACTGCGATGCCCGGTCGGGCGAGTTCTCGATCCAGGCGACGGTCCCCGCAGCGTCGGCGTTCCCGTACGGGGCGGGCGTTGCCCGCGAGGATGCCCGCACCGCCTACGCGCTGCGCCTGTCGATGGTTCTGGCCGCCGCGGCGTTCGGGTCGAGCGTCGGTATCGTCCGCGCGGTCGTGACCGTCTTCGAGCGCGAGCTCGGCGCGACCGCGATAGCCTCGATCGAGTACGGCCGCCAGCTCTTCACGATGGGGACCATGCCGTTGGTCAAGTCCGGCGAGGTTCTGTCCGCCGACCTGTCCTTCGACGACCTCGTGAAGATGCTCTCCCCGCGCGAGCTGCGGCTCGTCCGCGCGTGCGACGGCGTCCTCGCCCAGGTCGAGCCCATCGGTCTTGCGTTCGCCGACCGCAGCGTCAAGATGGCCGTCGACGACCGTCCGCTACCCGCCGCGCTCGCCGACTCGCTGCGCGCCGATACGGCTTCCGACCTCGATATCTTCTCCATCGACGACGACCCTCTGCGCGACCGCTACCGCGAGGTCATGGAGCAGATCGAGCAGGGCGCCGCGGACGTCGTGAGGGACGTGGCCGACATCGTGGACGCCTACGATGCCGCCGCGGCGCTGCAGGAATCCGATGCGCGCCCCCTGTATTGCGTCAACATGGTCGCCCGCGCCATGGTCGGCAGATTCGACGGCGACCCGTCGACGAGGTATCGCAAGCTGCCCGACACGGCCTTCGACGCCCGCTCGACGCTGTGCCGCCTGCTCCGGGAGCAAGGCGACGAGGAGGGGTCGCTGCGGCTCGCAAGGGAGTTGGTCGAGCTCGCCCCCACGTCGTTCACCGCCTACCATTCGCTGGCGATGACCTACCGCGAGCTCGACCGCGACGACGATGCCGTCCGGGCCCTTGTCGACGGACTCAAGGTCGCCGTCGCCCCCATGGACATCGCCGCCGCCTACTACCGCCTGGGGTTCCTGCTCTGGCAGGCGGGAAACCCGGCCCTCGGTCTCGCTTGCTACGTCCAGGTGCCGCGTGACACGTATTTCTACGGCGAGACACAGGTGGAGATGGCCGACCTCATGCGCGACGCGCATATCACCCACGCCCCCTCGATCTCGGAGGCCCGCGGCTCGCTGCGATCGTCCGGGATCCCGGTGGCCCCGGTGCCCGCCGCGGTCGAGGAGGCGGCGCAGGCCGCTATCGGGCTGGTGGACGCCGGCTTCTTCGATGCGGCAGGCGCCCTGGTCCACTTCCTGTCGAGCACGGACGTGGCGCCCAACTGCCGCGATGTCTTGCCGGCGGTCCTGAGGTCCCTCGTCTAGGCCCGCCCTTTACCGCGCGCGAGCGGTCGCTGGGCGAATCAGCCGCGCGCGGCCCACCTCCCAGGGGTAGGCTCAGGACATACGGCTGTCGTGCGAGGAGCACAAGGCACCTCGCGCGCATTTTCGGTGCGGCTCGTCCGCGCTGGGAAAGGGAGGTGTCCCATGGGTGCGCCCAAGACTGGCAATGTGAGGAACGTGGTGCTCGTAGGCCAAGGCGGGGTGGGCA
>USLT01000223.1 GCA_900555585.1 uncultured Collinsella sp. | reverse complement strand
CGGAGACCGTCTCGGAGCTGCTCTCGCCGACGCGGTGCGCGGGGTGCGAGCGACCCGGGGACCTGGTCTGCCGCGCATGCCTGGAGCGGCTGTCGCTCATCGATCCGCGGGAGTCGTGCACGCGTTGCGGCGCCCCGTTCGGCCGCATGCTCTGCACGGAATGCCGGGGAGGCCCCGTCGCCCAGGACCGATGCCTGGCGACCGCGGCCTTCGAGGGCCCGCTGCCACGCATCATCCGCGCGTACAAGGACGGCGGCGAGCGACGTCTCGCGACGCCGATGGCCGAGATGCTCTTCGACACGGCCCTCAACGCCGAGCGCATGGCGCCGGACCGGTATGGCGGCGTGCTCGCCTCGGCGGACCTCGTGACGTTCGTGCCCGTGACGGCGGCGGCGTATAGAAGGCGCGGGTTCGACCACATGGAGCTCTTGGCCCGCCATCTTTGCGACCTTTCGGGGCGCCCGCTGGCGGATGTGCTCGTGAAGCGGGGCTCCTCCGACCAGCGCAAGCTCGGAAGGGCGTCGCGCATGGCCGGGTCGCGTGGGCTCTACGAGGTCGTCGTTCCCGTCGAGGGCGCCCGGGTGCTGCTGCTCGACGACGTCATCACGACCGGGGCGACCGTCGACGCCTCCGCCTCCGCCCTGAAGGCCGCGGGCGCGCGCTCCGTCGACGTCTTGGCCCTCGCGCGCGTGTGGTGAGGCGGCTTTTCCGTCCATGTTCGCGCCCGGGGCGGCACGGACCTTGTGAAACGTCCTTGAAACCGCGATTCGCCTGCTATAATGCCCTACGTTCCTACCAGGCTGTGGTTGCGGGGCGGGCGCGCGAGTCCGTTCCTAGTCCAAGACAGACGCGGTCAAAGGGATCCACGTAAGCGACCGCGTGCGCGCGGCGCGATCATGGCGCGTCCTAGAAGTAAGACGCACCGTCCGTTCTACGTTTTCCTTGGGGCAATCACGCCCCGCGGGCGAGCGGGCTAGTCGTGAAGGGCGCCGCGGCGCCCCGAGCAAACGCCCCCGTGTGCAAGTGTGGGGTCAAAGACCAGGTCAGCTGGCGGGAACAATGTCCGTGCGCTGCGGCCGGAAGGCTGCCGCGCGCGTTATCGGGAACTGCATGAACGTCTTGGTGGGGGACTCACACGATGTATAAGGGCATGAAGATCCGCCTCGCGCGCCTCGCCGCGCTCTCGGGCGCCTTTCTCGCGGTAGCCGGCCTCGGGGGCTGCTCGCTGCTCACGCCGACGCGCGCGGAGGTGCCGCCCAGAACCGTCCGCACCAAGGTGACCACTCCGGTGATCGCGACCAAGGGCGTCCTCACCGTCGCCATCGACGCCTCGGACGCGCCCCAGGCCATGGAGGCGGCCGACGGCGGGCTCGTCGGATACTCCGTCGACGTCGCCCGCGCCATCGCCCAGCGCCTGGGCCTCAAGGTCTCCTTCGTCACGGACGAGGGCCCGGATGCCGTCGGCTCCGATGCCGCCGATATCTACATCGGCGCGACATCCGACGACGAGTCGGATGACGTCGAGGTGGCGGGGTCCTACCTGGAGAACGCCCCCGCCCTCTTCTCCGCGTCCGACTCGATCTCCGCGCCCGTCTCGATCTCCGACCTCTCGGGTATGACGGTCGGCGTCCAGTCCTCGTCTGCGGCTCAGGACATCATCGCCTCGACGGACGCCCCCGTGACCGTCGAGACCTACGGCAACGTCAACGAGTGCCTCGAGGCGCTCGGCTCGGGCGAGGTCGATCTCGTCGCGTGCGATGCCACCGCGGGCTCCTATCTGGCGCGCGCCCATGGCGGCGCCCACTTCGTCGGCGCGCTCGATTCCGCGACTTCCTACGGCATCGCCGTCCGCGCCCGCAACGCAGACCTCTCCGCCGCCGTCATGGGGGCCCTGGACGAGCTCGAGGCCGACGGTACGCTCGATGCGATCCACACGGCCTGGTACGGCCGCATGCCCCGCTCGATCGCCGATAGCATGGTGTCGGGCGTCTTGACCTCCGAGGAGCGCCGCGCCGCAGAGGAAGAGGAGCGCCGTCTCGCCGAGG
>USLT01000222.1 GCA_900555585.1 uncultured Collinsella sp. | reverse complement strand
GAGCATCGTCCAGGACTACAACGACGTCTTGGCGTTTCGAGGCGATCCGGTCCGCGTGGCCCCGGTCGACGGGGATGCCTACGACGAGGGCGTCCTGATCGGCGTGGACGCGCTCGGGCGCGCGATCATCGACCGACCGGGGGGTCCCCTCGCCATCGACGCCTCGCTCGCCTCGATACGGCCGCGCGAGTAGCACACCGAGAGCCCCGCGACAACCCGTATCCGACGATTCGCCGTTTCCGTACAAACCCATCGCTTTGACCGATTTTCACTCCGTCGCTTTTCCCCGCCAGAGCATACTCTTGCCTTGTGCGGATGAAAGTGAAAGGCAATCCTTTACAAGGGAGTGATCCAACATGATCGGAACCGTCCTGCAGGACCTTGGCATCACCGCGGACCGCGAGCGCGTGCACGTCGACTGGTGCCCCGCCCGCCTCGTCGCCCATGCCGTCAGCGCGGGCGAGGGCGCCCTCACCGCATCCGGCTCGCTCATGGTCGAGACCGGCAAGTACACCGGCCGCGCGCCGCAGAACCGCTACATCGTCGACGCCCCCATCGCGCACGAGAACGTCAACTGGGACAGCCCGCAGAACCGCCCCATCGACGTCGAGACCTACGAGCGCCTCTACGGCAACGTCGCCGCCCACCTCTCCGAGCGCGAGCTCTTCGTCGTGCGCGCCTACGCGGGCGCCGACCGAGCCTACGCCCGCAAGGTCGTCGTCGTGTGCGAGCGAGCCAGCCAGGCGCTCTTCATCAGCCAGCTCCTCGTCCGCCCGACCGCTGACGAGCTCGAGAACTTCGGACGCCCCGACATCGTCGTCCTCGCCGCCCCCGACTACACCACCACCAAGGAGGCCGACGGCGTCGACGGAGACGCGGCCGTCATGCTCAACTTCGACGCCAAGACCATCATCGTGGCGGGCACCGGCTACTCCGGCGAGATCAAGAAGGGCATCTTCACCACGATGAGCTACCTGCTCCCCGTGGAGGACGGCGTGCTATCCATGCACTGCTCCGCCAACGTCGACCCCGCCACCGGCAAGACCGCCGTGCTCTTCGGCCTCTCCGGCACCGGCAAGACGACCCTCTCCGCCGAACCCGACCGCCGGCTGATCGGCGACGACGAGCACGGCTGGAGCCCGCGCGGCATCTTCAACATCGAGGGCGGCTGCTACGCCAAGTGCATCGACCTCACCCGCGAGCGCGAGCCCGAGATCTACGACGCCATCAAGTTCGGCTGCGTGACCGAGAACCTCGTGCTCGATCCCTCCACCCATGAGCCCGACTACGCGGACGGCTCCATCACCGAGAACACGCGCGCCGGCTACCCGCTATCCCACATCGCCAGCGCCGTCGAGCCGAGCGTCGGAGAGACCCCCAGCGTCATCCTGTTCCTCACGGCCGACGCCTACGGCGTCCTGCCCCCGATCTCGCGCCTCGACCGCACCGAAGCGATGTTCCACTTCCTCACCGGCTACACCTCCAAGGTCGCCGGCACCGAAGTGGGCATCGTCGAGCCCCAGCCCACGTTCTCAGCGCTCTTCGGCGAGCCCTTCATGCCGCTCGACCACATGGTCTACGCCTACCTGCTCGGCGAGAAGATCGCGCGCCATAACACCCGCGTCTACCTCGTGAACACCGGTTGGACGGGCGGTCCCTACGGCACCGGCCACCGCATCGCGCTGTCCCACACCCGCGCGCTCGTCCGCGCCGCCATGGATGGCTCGCTCGACTACGCCGGCTACCGCCACGACGACGTCTTCGACGTCGACGTCCCGCGCGAGTGCCTGGGCGTCCCCTCCGAGCTGCTCGAGCCCCGCAAGACCTGGGCCGACCCCGAGGCCTACGACGAGGCCGCCGCGAAGCTGGCCAAGCTCTTCAAGGAGAACTTCGAGAAGCGCTATCCCGGCACCTCGCTCGAGGACCTCACCTCCCTCAAGCGCTAGTATCCACCCGCCATCCCCTTCGAAGGCCCGCCCCGGCGATCGAATCGCCCGGGCGGGCCTACGCTTTCTCGCGAAAGCCCCGTGCGGCGCGCGCATCCCCGCAGCCGGGCCGCCGCGCACAGCCCCGCCATGAAGATGGCCC
>USLT01000221.1 GCA_900555585.1 uncultured Collinsella sp. | reverse complement strand
GACGAGGCAGTCGCGCTCGCCGCCTCGCGCGACGCCGCCGTCGTCTTTGCGGGCCTGCCCGACCGATACGAATCGGAGGGTTTCGATCGCAAGCTGATGTGCATGCCCGCCGGGCACCGCGAGCTCGTCGAACGGGTGTGCCGGGCGAATCCGCGCACCGTCGTGGTCCTGCAGGGAGGCTCTCCGATGGAGACGCCCTGGCGCGCCCTGCCCGCGGCGATATTGGCGATGTATCTCTCGGGTTGCCAGGGAGGGCATGCCGCCGCCGACTTGCTGTTCGGACGGGTCTCGCCGTCCGGCAAGCTCGCGGAAACCTGGCCGAGCGCGCTTTCCGACACCCCGCTAGGCGACGGCTACCCCGATTTCGATCGCGAGGTCCTCTACCGCGAGAGCATATTCACGGGCTATCGGTACTATGACGCCGCTGGCGTCGCCCCCGCTTTCCCCTTCGGGCACGGCCTCTCGTATGCCCGGTTCCTCTACAGCGACCTGCATGTAGGGGCGGATGGATCCGGCATCCATGTTTCTTGCCGCGTGGAGAATCGCGGTGCCGTCCGCGCCGCGGAGGTCGTTCAGGTGTATGTCGGGCTGCCGTTCTCGGGGGTGCCGCGCGAGATGAAGAGGTTGGCGGCGTTCAAGAAGGTCTGGCTCGCCTCGGGGGAGTCGGCGGAGGTCGACCTCTCCCTGGATGAGTTCTCCTTGCGCGGGTGGAGCGCTGCCGACCATGCATGGCGCGTCGACGAGGGCGTCTATACGGTCATGGTTGGTTCGTCCAGCCGCGACATCAGGCTGGACTCCGAGATCTGCCTGGGGAATCCGAGTGGTGATAGTGCGGTCGCGAGTTGTCCGCGCGAGTATCTCGATATCCATCCCGGATGCTTCGACACCGATGGGTTCAAGCGGCTATACGGCCCTCCGCTCCCCGCGCGCGTCCCCCTCGCCCCGTTCACGATCGATTCGAGTGCATCCGACATGGCGAGCACGCCGTTTGGACGCCTCGTGTTCCACGTGGTCGACCGTATGCTCAGGGAGCCGTTGGAGGGGATGGACGAGGATACCCGCGCGATGATGAGCGAGATAGTCGCGGACACGCCGTTGCGCTCGCTGCTTCTGAGCGGCTTTTCCATGCGAACGGTCGAGGGGCTGGTCGACATGCTGAACGGGCGCTACCTGCGAGGGCTCAAGGCGATCGTCGGTGCCTGGCGTCGCGCGCGACGGGCGCTCAGGCAAGTTGGGCGATAAGAGTGCGCCCGTAAAAGGGGAAGGGGGCGCGCAGCCCCCTCCAATGTCGTTTTAGATGATCGGGCCTCGTCTAGAAATCGTCGGGCGAGAGATGCTGGACGAACTCGTCGAAGCGCTCGAGCTCCTCCTCGCTTGTCTCGTTGGATGCGAGCGAGGTGCTCCCGGCGCGATTCATGACGTCGTCCTCGACGAAGATCGGCGCGTTGGCGCGCACCGCCACGCTCAGGGCGTCGCTTGGCCGCGCGTCGACGCAGACCTCTTTGCCGTCGCCGTCCAGCAGGATGAGGGAGGCGAAGAAGACGGGGGCGTCCACGCGGGTGATCTCGACCCGCTCGACCCTGCATCCGAGTTTTGCGAGGCTGTCCACCATGAGGTCGTGCGTGATCGGCCTGGGCTCCTCCACCCGCTCGATACCGCGGCCGATAGCGGCGGCCTCGAAGGCTCCGGTCTGGATCGAGAGCGCACGGAGCGGGGAGTGGTCGTCTCCCCCTGCCGACCTCTCGCGTAAGACGATGACGGATGGAAGCGGCCCGCCCGCCATGATGATCGTTTCTATGTCGACGCGGATCATGCTGAGCCTCCAGGCATGTCGCAGGTTGGGTGAAGCGGATAGTAATACTACCCAAACTCGACGATGCGATGGTGTAGAGCACCGTTTCCCTACACGATAGCGAAGACATGCCTGCTAAACGCATCGTTTTTAGACATGCAGAGACCTGAAAAACTTTTTTCAAAAAAGGTGTTGCATACCGTAGGGGCGTTCTGTATTATAGGACAGGTGCGATGGACCTGTAGCTCAGTTGGTTAGAGCGTCCGGCTGATAACCGGGAGGTCACAAGTTCGAATCTTGT
>USLT01000220.1 GCA_900555585.1 uncultured Collinsella sp. | reverse complement strand
TGGTCGAGGATGAAGGAGCGCACCGCGTCGCGGTAGGCGGGGCGGCACGCGGGATCGCCCATGGAGTTGATGAGCAGGCGCAGGTTGGAAGGGTCGAAGCCGAGGCGCTTGTAGAACTCCATCAGCATGATGATGCACTCGGCATCGGCCGCCGGATCCGGGGCCCCGAGCCACTCGATGCCCACCTGGTGGAACTGGCGCAGGCGGCCGCGCTGCGGGCGCTCGCCGCGGAACATGGCCTCGGCGTACCAGCCCTTGAACGGCGCCGAGCCCTGCGGGACCAGGTTGTTCTGGACCACGGCGCGCACCACGCCCGCCGTGCCCTCGGGGCGGAGCGCCAGGCGCTGCTTGGCCTTGAGCTTGGCGTCGGTCCCCTCCTCGAGGACGCGCGCGAAGTTGGCTCCGGAGAAGACGCGGAACATCTCCTTGCGGACCACGTCGGTGGACTGGCCGATACCGTGGACGAAGACGTCCACCTGCTCGATCGCCGGCGTCTCGACCGCGTCGAAGCCGTACGGCCCGAACACCTCGGCGGCAACCTCCTGCATGCGCTGCCACGCGCGCATCTCGCGTCCGAACAGGTCCTTGGTGCCCTCAACGCATTGTGCCTGCATGCGTGAATCCTTCCCAGCTCGTCGCCGCGCGGGCGCATTCCCCGCGGGCTCATTGGTAACCTTCACATTATACGGGTGCAAGGGCCGACCGCGCGACCCGTCCTCCCACGATACGCCCGAACACCATATGAGCGCCAACGGCGGCGCGTCCCCGCGCTGTGCGACAATGGACCGCAGGAATCGCGCCGGCGACGGCGCGCGAGACACGGGAGGAACCATGCACCAGTTCAGGAACGACTACTCCGAGGGCGCGGCGCCCGAGATGCTCGAGGCCCTGCTGGCCACCAACGCCGAGCAGAACCCCGGCTACGGGACCGACGCCCACTGCGAGCGCGCCGCGGAGCTCATCCGCACCGCCTGCTGCGCGCCGGACGCCTTCGTGCAGTTCATCCCCGGCGGCACCGCCGCCAACATCATCGCGATCAGCGCGCTGACCGAGGAGTTCGAGGGGCCGATCCTCGCCGCCGACGCGCATCCCACGGGACACGAGACCGGCGCCATCGAGGCGTGCGGGCGGCGCCTGCTGGCGACCACCGACGAGTTCGGCGTCCTCACACCCGCGGAGTGCGAGCGCGTCTGGACCATCGCCGACCTCGGCGGATGCCACAGCACCCGACCGGGCATGATCTACTTCTCCAACACCAGCGAGTTCGGGCACGTCTACACGCGTGCCGAGTTCGACGCGCTGTGCGATTGGGCCGAGTCGCGCGACCTGGCCGTCTACGTCGACGGCGCGCGCATGGCGAGCGCGCTCGCCGCGCCCGGCGGAGACCTATCGATGGACCATATCGCGAGCCGCGCCGACGCCTTCACCCTCGGCGGCACCAAGGCCGGCGAGACCCTCGTGGTGAGCCCCCGCACCGCGCGCGGGCGCCGCGCGATCGACCGCATCCCCTACCTCACCAAGCGCGCCGGCCACATGACCGCCAAGGGCCGCCTCATGGGCGTGCAGTACGAGGCCGCCTTCACTCCGGATGCGGACGGCGCCCTCCCCTATCTCGTCCACGCCGCCCGCGCCAACGAGTGCGCCGTCGCACTCGCCGAGGGACTGTGCGAAGCGGGCTTCGAGCCCTACTCGCGCACTCCCGGCAACCAGCAGTTCTTCTGGATGACCAGGCCGCAAGCCGATCGCTTCGCAGAGGCCTGCGGCGCCGAGGTCTCCTATGTCAACGGGCGTCCCGTGTCGCGCTTCGTGACCAGCTGGGCGACGCAGCCAGAGCACGTCGAGGAGCTTCTGGAGTTCGCGCGGGGGCTTCGCTAGGGACCAAGGGGTCCGAACCGCTTAATACCTACCTTTCGCATCGTATTATCAGCCGTACGCGACAAATACCCTCAGGCACCTGAATTATCCCTGGGGGCGCATGCTACGCTGCGACGGATCGTGCATCATCGGCGAACCGACCATCCGGGCCGCCGCATGCGACCACGCGCCGCGGCGCGGGAAAGGTAGGCCACATGAGACAACGTCGCAAGGAAGCGGAT
>USLT01000219.1 GCA_900555585.1 uncultured Collinsella sp. | reverse complement strand
CGGTCGGGATGGTGAAGGTCGCGGGATCCTCCTCGACCGTGTCGACGCGCTGGACGAGCATGCCGCCGTCGATGGTGCGCATCTCGACCTTGGCGTGGCCGTCGGCGCCTCCGGTGGCAAGGACGCGTAGGTTGGGGCGCTTGGCGAGGCGCTCGAGGGCGTCGGGCGCGAAGGACGGGGCGATCAGCACCTCGACGAAGAGCTTGTCGCGGTCGGCGAAGTGCTCGACGAGCGACAGCGGGACCTCGCGGTTGACGGCGACGATGCCGCCGAAGGCGCTCTTGGGGTCGCACGCGAAGGCGCGGTCGTAGGCCTCGGTCACATCGGAGGCGACGGCCGAGCCGCAGGGGTTCTGGTGCTTGAGGATGACGACGCCGGGCTCGTCGAGCTCGCGGACCGCGTTCCACGCGGCCTCGGCGTCGAGGTAGTTGTTATAGGAGAGCGGCTTTCCCTGGAGCTGCTCGGCGCCCACGAGCGGGGCGGCGGAAGAGCCGAGCTCCGAGAAGCCGTCCGCGAAGCGGTAGACCGCCGCGGCCTGGTGCGGGTTCTCGCCGTAGCGCAGGTCCTGGGCCTTCTCGAGGCGCAGCTCGAGCGTCGCCGGCGGGACGAACTCGCCGGTCGCGGGAGCCGCCTGGGCCTCGGCCTGGGCGGCGAGCCACGTGGAGATGGCGCCGTCGTAGGCGGCGGTGGTCGCGTAGACCTTCACCTGCAGGCGACGACGGGTCTCGAGCGTGGTCGCGCCGTCGTTGGCGTCCATCTCGGCGAGGACGGCGTCGTAGTCCGCGGGGTCGGACACCACGGTCACGGAGTCGGCGTTCTTGGCCGCGGAGCGCAGCATGGAGGGGCCGCCGATATCGATGTGCTCGATGGCGTCGGCGAAGGTGACGTCCGGGCTGGCCACGGTCTTCTCGAACTCGTACAGGTTGACGCAGACCAGGTCGATGAGCTCGATGCCGTGCTCCGCGGCCTCGGCCATGTGCTGCTCTGAATCGCGACGGGCGAGCAGGCCGCCGTGGACCTTGGGATGCAGCGTCTTGACGCGGCCATCCATCATCTCGGGGAAGCCCGTGAAGTCCTCGATAGGGGTGACGGGAACGCCCGCCTCGACGAGGACGCGAGCCGTGCCGCCGGTCGAGATGATCTCGACGCCGTGCTTCTCGGCGAGCGCCCGGGCGAACTCGACGACACCCGTCTTGTCCGTCACCGAGATCAGCGCGCGCGCGATCTTCCTATCTGTGCCCATGCAGCACTCCTCCTTCATGCTGGGCCGCATCGGGAACCGACCCCGTGCGGCCATAGTTACTTCATTCTTAATGTAGCGCAAAGCGGCCGCGCGCGTGGAGAAAATGCCAAGAGTCGATGGGCGTTCCGCGAAGAATTCGCGGGGAGCGTGTGGTGACACAGAGGGTCCATATATCGATCGCGGCCGAGTGGTAGAAACCATAGTGAGAAGGAGGCACGCATGGTTTCACGCGTCATCTACAGAGCATTCGAGGAAGCGGACTTCGAGCCGCTGGCAGCCATCTTGCAGCGCACCTGGCACAACGAGTGGCCGAACCCCGCGTACAACCGGCTCGAGGCCGCGCATGACCTCGCGCACGCCCTCTCCATCTCGAGCTTCTCCCAGGTCGTCCTCGTCGATGACGAGCCGCGCGGCATCGTGACCGCCCGCGTCGACGGCGACCGTCTCCCCTACGCGAAAGCGTGGAGCCGCACCGAGGAGGGCCTGCTCCGTCAGATGCATGAGACCAACGCGCTCGCCACCAGAGCGTACCTCGCTTTCCTGAAGAACGAGGAGCGCGTCAACGCCTCGCTGCTCGAGGAGAGCGGCGTCGACCCCGCGAGCCAGATCACGCTCCTGGCGGTCGACGAGTCGACGCGCGGGCTCGGCATCGGCAGCATCCTCTTGGACGCCGCCGCCTCCTACGTCTCATCCCACGGTCGCGAGGGCGCGTACCTCTACACCGACACCGATTGCTCGTGGAAGTTCTACGAGCGCCGCGGCCTCAAGCGCGCGGCATCGTACCGTACCTCGCGCGAGGAGCGCAAGCTGCTCCCCCGTGAGATGTACCTGTACGGACTCGACCTCTCCGCCTAAGGCGGCGCTGCCGGCGTCTTGAGGGCAGC
>USLT01000218.1 GCA_900555585.1 uncultured Collinsella sp. | reverse complement strand
ATTATCAGTGACGCCCCCCCCCCTGAACTGCAGCGGGGGCATCCTGCACGTCGGCAAACGCCATAGGCGAAAGCGCCATGCACCCGGCGGCAAGGGCGCCGGTTAGCAGCGCTGCCCTCACGGCCCTCTGTCGTCTCATAATTCCTCCTTGAATCTCGCGTGCATTTGTTCATATTTGTGGTATATGCACGCTCGCCAACGAGCCCATCATACGAGATAGTTAAGTTATTCTCAATCATATTTTGTTGCTTTATTTACATCATGTGATCTATTCATTGTTATCTTACACATAGCAGTATGATGTTTTGTTTAAATGCGCAGCTACAGGGATGCGAAACCTCTGTGCCGCGGCCATCGGACGTCCACGTCGCTCGCGATTTAAAAGCGCGCGCCGCGCGATCCTGGGGCGCGGGGCGATTGCCATGCAAATGATTGGCAGCGGGTCCGGACGGCCGCGTCGAAGCCCCCCCTACCGCTCGAAGACCCGACGGCCTCCCACGAAGGTGGCGAGCACCTGCGCCGATTGGATCTCCTGCGGATCGCACGCGGTCACATCGCGATCGAGCACCACGAAGTCCGCAAGCATGCCGGGAGCGATCTGGCCCAACTCGTCCTCGCGACCGGCCGCGGCGGCGCTGCCGGCCGTGTAGATGCGCAGCGCGTCTGATGCAGAGATCCGCTCGCCGGGCAGCCAGCCGCCCGCGGGCTCGTGCGTGAAGGGATCCTGGCGCGTGACCGCGCAGTACAGCACGTCCATGCTGGTCACCGCCGTGATGGGCGAGTCAGTGCCGAACGCCTGCTCCACGCCGCGCTCCCCATAGGTCGCGAACGGCCACATGATCTTGCTGCGCTCGGGCCCCAGGTCACGCTCTGGGCCGCCAGGGTCCAGGGTGATATGCCCGGGCTGGGAGCTCGCCAGCACGCCCGCCTCGCGCAGGCGGTCGATATCGCCCTCCAACAGGTTCTCCAGATGCTCGAGCGTGTTGCGCCCCTGCAGGGGCTCGCCGTACCAGGCGCGCGCCTCCTCGAATATGTCGATCGCCTCGTGGATGGCGCGGTCGCCGATAGCGTGGATGCGCACCGAGTGCCCGCGCTCGGCAGCGGAGAGAACCAGCTCGCGCATGCGGTCGGCGGGCACCGTGGGGCGGCCGGAATCGCCGTCGAATCGCGCGTTGGCGTATGGATCGGTCAGCCACGCGGTGTGCTGGCTCGAGACGCCGTCGAAGAACTGCTTGAAGCCCGGGGCACGCAGCAGCGGGAACTCGTCGCCGGCATAGCGCTCCTGCAGGTCCTCCAAGCGGGACTGGTCGTCCAGCAGCGTGGGGTACATGTGAACGCGCAGCGTGAGGCCGCCATCGCGCGAGAGCCTCTCGTACACGTCGTCTCGTATGAAGTCGCAACCGGGATGCGGCATGAGGGCCATATCGCAGACCGAGGTGATGCCCTGCTCGGCCATGCGGCCCATCTGGTCGGCATACGCGCGGGCGATATCCTCCTCGGTGAGCCAGGCGAGGCAGCGCGGCAGCAGCTCCATCGCGGCAGCCTCGCGCACGATGCCCGTGAGCTCGCCATCCTCGTCCTTATCGTAGCTGCCGCCCTGCGGGGGCACGCTGTCGCGGGTGACGCCGAGCTCATCCAGCGCGCGGCTGTTCAGCCACAGCGTGTGCCCGTCGCCGGAGTACATGACGCAGGGGCGATCCGGGAAGGCCTCGTCGATGGAGCGCCTGGTGGGCGGCACCGGCGGGTCCCAGCGGTAGTCGCGCCAGCCCTGGGTCACGACCCAGGCGTGCGCCGGCAGGCTCTCGGCGAACTCCTTGGTGCGCTCGACCAGCTCGGCCTCGCTCTCGCCCATATGCATGAGCAGGGAGGGCGAGGCGCCCAGCGCGGTGTGGAAGAAGTGCAGGTGCGCGTCGTGGAAGCCGGGGCAGACGAGCGCCTCGCCGAAATCGCGCACCGGGGTGCCCGCCGGCACCGCGGCGATGACCTCGTCGGGCGCGCCGACGAGCGAGATGCGATCGCCCGCCACCGCGAAGGCGAGGGGGACGGGCGCCGCGGCGTCCGTGGCCGAGGTGAACACGCGCTCCGACGTGACAACGTAGTTGACTTGCCCGCTCATTGAGATCTCCTGTCTTCGTAAGACTCC
>USLT01000217.1 GCA_900555585.1 uncultured Collinsella sp. | reverse complement strand
CTGCAAGTCGATGCCGCTCATTCGCTGGGCAAAGATCTTGCCGAAGGGAATACCGCACACCGCGTACGAGACCGCGCAGCAGACGAGCACGCAAGTGCACAAGCCAATACTCGGCATGGATTACTCCCCCTTGGGCCTAGTGTCCTTGCTACGGAAGTGGAGGCGAATGGGCGTCCCCTTGAAATCAAAGGAGGCGCGCATGCGGTTCTCGACATAGCGACGATAGGTGTCGTTAACCATATCGGGATGGTTGACGAAGAAAGTGAACACCGGCGGCTTGGTTCCGGTCTGCGTCACGTAGTGCATGCGCAGGCGGCGCTTGCCATCGACGACCGTATGGCCGAACTCGCGCATCTCGGTCAGCATCTGGTTCAACTTGGAGGTGGAGATGGTGGCCTCGCGAGCTCCGGCGGCGGCATCGATCAACGCCCAGATCTTCTCGATCGAGCGACCGGTGAGCGCGGAAATCCGCAGGACACTGGCCCAGGGCGCGAGCGTCATGCGTCGGGCCACGGTCTCCATGACCTGCTCGCGCGCGAGGTCGTCTTTCAAGAGGTCCCATTTATTGAGAAGGATGACAAGGGCGCAACCGCGCTCGATAGCGAGGTTCGCGACCTTCTGGTCTTGCTCGGTCATACCGGTTGAGGCATCGACCACGAGAAGGGCGACGTCGGCGCGATCGATCGCGCGAAGACCACGGACCATCGAGTAGTACTCGATGTTCTCGTAGACCGTGCTCTTCTTGCGGATGCCGGCAGTATCGACCATGCGGTAGCGCTTGCCGTCTCGCTCGACGATGGTATCGATCGCGTCGCGAGTTGTGCCGGCGATATTGGAGACGATAGAGCGGTCCGATCCGATGATCTTGTTGAAAAGAGAGGACTTGCCAGCGTTCGGGCGGCCGATGATCGCGACGGAAAGGGAATCGGGATCCGAATCCTCCTCGACCTCGTCCTCGGGCGGGAAGAGCGCGACGACGTCATCGAGCAAGTCGCCGGTACCATGTCCATGCAGCGCGGAGACCGGAATGGGCTCGCCGGCTCCGAGGGAGTAGAACTCCCAGAGGGAGTCGAGCTCGCGGTCGGGGTTGTCGAGCTTGTTGACGAGCAGGAAGACGGGCGCCTTGACGCGCTTGAGCATGCGGGCCACGCTCTCGTCCTCCTCGGTGACGCCGGTCGTTCCATCGACGACGAACAAGATTACGGCGGCTTCCTCGCAGGCGGCGAGGGCCTGGTCGCGAATGGAGCCTGAGAAGACGTCCTCGCTCTTGAGCGGTTCGATACCGCCGGTATCGACGAGGATGAACTGGCGGCCGTTCCAATCGGCCTCATGGTACGAGCGGTCGCGGGTTACGCCGCGGCTCTGGTGGACGATTGCATCAGCGGTCTGGCCTATACGGTTTACCAGGGTTGACTTTCCCACGTTGGGGCGACCGACGATAGCGACTATGGGTTTGGACATGAGTGACTCCTTGTATCTATAGCTGCAAGAAGAATACCACGCCCGCAACCGGGCTCATCGCCTGCGGCGCGCCAGCGGGTCGTTCATCAGAGAATCTACGGTCTAGACGTGACGAAGCGCCTCGAGCAGCTTGCTGGGACTCGGCGTCGAGGAAGAGATGGCGGCGCCGCGACCGGAGATCTCCGCCGCGATGGCGTCGCGCGTCATCCCGTCGAGGGTGAGGCCATCATAGTTGAACATGACATTCGGCAGATGGACGAGCGCGCCTTCGAGCGTTTCGGGCAGCTGCTCGAGCAAGTCGCACCCGCAAATGAGCCCGGTGACGTTGACGTTCCCGCCGAAGTAGCGATTCGCGATCGGAAGCACGTCCACCGTGGCCCCACGGACCCTGAGAGCGTCGGCGAACCGCTCGAAAGCGGACTCGATCGCCTCGCCGCAGACGAGTATGGTTCGGCTGTGGCGATCGAGCGCGGCAACGGCTCCGTCCAACGCGACCGAATCCATCGACGCGAGTTCGTCGAGGAAGCTGCGAAGCATGCCGATGCCATCGTAGAACTGCGGGAAGCCGTCATACGTCTCGGTAGGCGGAACCTCAACCTGGGCATCGATGTAGAACTCGTCGGAGAGCTGGAACCGCGTCATGCCGAATTGCTGCCGTGCGCGGCGCTGATAGGGCTCGATCAAGCGGATAAC
>USLT01000216.1 GCA_900555585.1 uncultured Collinsella sp. | reverse complement strand
AGATCGACATTCCAGGCGAAGGCCCCGACACCCCGATAGGGTGCGGGGCCTTCGCCTGTGAAGGGGGTGGACAACCAGGGGCCCGAGGAACCGGGACTGTTTCTATCCTCGATCGAGGACGGCCTGCGCGGCGGCGAGGCGGGCGAGCGGGACGCGATAGGGCGAGCACGAAACGTAGTCGACATCGGCCTTGTTGAAGAAGCCGAGAATCGATGCAGGGTCGCCGCCGTGCTCTCCGCACACGCCGAAGTGCATACCGGGGTTCTGCTGACGGCCCTTATCCACGGCAAGCTTCACGAGCTCGAGGACGGCCTCGTCGATGGTCTCGAAGGGATTCGACTCGAGAACCTTGTTGTGCAGATAGGTCGGGATGAACTTGGACTCGGCATCATCGCGGGAGAAACCGAAGGCGGTCTGCGTGAGGTCGTTTGTGCCGAAGCAGAAGAAATCGGAGTGTTCCGCGATCTTATCGGCGACGATGCACGCGCGCGGCAGCTCGATCATGGTGCCGACCGGAATGTCGAGTTCCACGCCGAACTCCTCTGAGACCTCGGCGAGGACGCGGTCGATGACAGCTCGCACCTGCACGTGCTCCGCAGTGATGGACACGAGCGGAACCATGATCTGCGGACGGGGATCGAGCCCCTCATCGCGCTTAAGCGACGCGGCGGCCGTGGCTATGGCGCGGACCTGCATGAGCGGGAGATCGGGATAGACGATGGAAAGTCGGACGCCGCGCAGACCGAGCATGGGGTTGGATTCGGCCATGGCGTCGATTCGGCGCAGGAGCCTCCGTTTCGCATCGATCAGCTCGACCTCGGCCCCGCGGGCCTCCAGGCGCGCGATCTCGACCTCGAGCTCGCGGGGGTCGTCAAGGAACTCATGCAGGGGCGGATCGAGCAGGCGGATGACCATCTCGCGCCCGTTCATGGTCCGGAGCATCTGGACGAAGTCACCGGTCTGAACCTCGAGCAGGCTCGCGAGCGCGCGCTCGCGCACCTCCTCGCTATCCGACAAGATGAAGTCCTGCAGGATCTGCTTGCGCGCGCCAAGGAACATGTGCTCGGTGCGGCACAGGCCGATCGCCTCGGCCCCGAAGTCGAGTGCGAGCTCCGCATCGGCAGGGGTATCGGCGTTCACGCGAACATGACAGGGTCGTCCGGTCGCAGGTTCGAGGCGGATCTCGTCAGCCCATCCAAGCATGGTGTCGAGGTCACCGGTCAACTCTGCCGAAGTAAGGGGCACGGCACCGAGCACGACAATTCCCGACGCGCCATCGAGGGAGATGACATCTCCCTCGTGAAGTACGACATCGGTCCCCTCGACGCGAACCTCCTTCGCCGCGGCATCGATACGGAAGGACTCGACACCGCAGACACACGGCGTGCCCATGCCGCGGGCGATGACGGCCGCATGACTCGTTTTACCGCCATGGCTGGTCAGGATGCCCTCGGCGACCGTCATGCCCTTCAGGTCGTCGGGGTTCGTCTCCCACCTGACCAAGATCACGCTGCGGCCCTCGGCGGCCGCTGCGACCGCGTCATCGGAAGAGAAGACGACTTCGCCGACGGCCGCGCCGGGGCTAGCGTTCAGACCGCGCGCAAGCACGTCGAAATCGGCGGACATATCGAACTGCGGATGCAGGAGCTGGTCGAGCTGGGCGGGATTGATGCGACCCACCGCCTCCTCGCGGGAGATGAGGCCCTCCCCCACCATGTCGATCGCGATCTTGAGGGCCGCAGCCGCGGTGCGCTTTCCGACGCGGGTCTGAAGCATCCAGAGCGTCCCCTGCTCGATGGTGAACTCGATGTCGCACATATCGCGATAATGCGCCTCGAGGACGCCGAAGATCCTCTCGAGCTGCTCGCCGGCCGCGGCAAGGGCGGGGATCTCCTTCAGCTCGTGGATGGGCTGGGTGTTGCGGATGCCGGCAACGACGTCTTCGCCCTGCGCGTTGACCAGGAAGTCGCCGTAAAACTCCTTGGTGCCGTCAGCTGCGTTGCGAGTGAACGCAACGCCGGTAGCGGAGGTTTCGCCCTTGTTGCCAAATACCATGACCTGGACGTTAACAGCGGTACCGAGGTCATCGGAGATGCCGTTCTGCTTGCGATACAGGCAAGCGCGCTCGTTGAGCCAGCTTCCGAAAACGGCCTGGAT
>USLT01000215.1 GCA_900555585.1 uncultured Collinsella sp. | reverse complement strand
TTCTATGACGGCCTTAAGTTCCATCGCTACGTCCCCGGGTTCGTCATCCAGGGCGGTTGCCCCAATACGCGCGACATGAGCCGCGAAGAGGTCGCCCGCGGGCTCGAGGGCCCCGACGGCATGCCCGGCACGGGCGGTCCCGGCTATTGCATCAAGGCCGAGTACCAGACCAATCCGCGTAACAGCCATGTCGATGGCGCGCTCGCGATGGCCCGCTCCATGAATCCCGATTCGGCGGGCTCCCAGTTCTATTTCTGCCTCGGCGCGCAGCACAACCTCGATTCCGGATACACCGTCTTCGGCACCACGCTCGAGGGGCTCGACGTCATCTCGTCGCTTCGCGCAGGAGACGAGATCGTCCATGTCGAGATCGAGCACGCTTAGACCTGCCTAGACCCTAAGGAGTCATTTTGAACGCACAGCTTCTCGATTCCGCGCGCGCCGCTTACCGCGCTGGGGATTTCTCCACCGCGGCCCAGATGTTCGCCGCCGCCAAGACCCCTGGCGAGATTTGCGGCGAGGCCGACCACCTTCGCGGCAACAGCCTTATGAGGCTTGGTCTTTTCGCCGACGCCGCGTCCGCCTACGCGGAGGCCCTCGCCGACGACGCCTATGGCAAGCGCGGCGCGCTTCTGACCAACCAGGGCAAGGCTCTCGCCGCCTCCGGCGACCTCTCCGGCGCGGCGGCGTGCTTCAACGCGGCGGTGCAGGACAGCTCCTATCCGACTCCCTACAAGGCCTACCTCGGTCTTGGCAATGCGCTTCTGAAGTCCGGCAACCCGACTGACGCCGGAGTGGCCTTCCGCGCTGCCGCCATCGACGGCGCGAATCCCGCCCCCGCCTCTGCCCTGGCCAGCTTGGGAGACTGCTTCCTCCAGATCGGTCGCCCGGACGACGCCGTCGAGTCCTATCGGACCGCTCTCGATTTCGTCGGCGCGCACGATGATCCGCGCGCCCTGAACGCCGGGCTCGGCGTCGCGCTCGTCGGCGCCGGCCGTCATTCCGATGCCGTCGACGCTTTCAACGCTGCGACCTCCGATGGCATCTTCCAGCTCGACGGAGAGCAGCAGCAGGCCTTCCTGCTCGCGCAGGACACGCTTTCAGCGCAGCGCTCCATGGCGCCCGCCGCGGCGGCTTCCGCTCCGTATCCCGCCGGCGTCGATCCCCTCGACCCCCTCGGGCAGTCTGGCAACTTCATTCCGGATCCCTCCGATACGGGCTTTTTCACCCTCTCTGAATCTGAGATGATCCAGCAGGATAAGAAGGAGATGAAGGTCCGTCGTCGCCACCGTCATCTCGGCCTGAAGATCGTCCTCGTCATCCTCGTCATCCTGCTCCTCGCCGCCGGCGGCCTCGGCTTCGCCTATACCCGCGGATTCGGCTATCCCTCCCAGCAGGATGTCCTTACGGGTCTTTTCGATGCCGTCTCCAACGGCACCGATGCCGACCAGTACCTCGCATCCGGCCTGAGCGATGATTCCAAGGCTATCATCGCCTCCTCCATTCCCGATGGCGCCACGCCGACCATCGAGGGGATGGACCAGTCCATGACCGAGTCGACCGCGACCGTATCCGTCGAGCTCTCCAAGGGAGGCACCGCCACGTACGAGGTGGGGTTCGTCCGCGAGGGCATCGGCTGGGCCGTCTCGAGCGTCACCATGGATTTCGGTTCCGCTGATGACGGGTCCGAGGCCTAGCCCGCCCTTCAACCGGTCGCGCCCGCCCCTTACGATCCCATGCGTTAAGCGGGTTCTTCCATTCCTATCACTTGGAGCGAATTTTGTTTTCATTGATGGACATGTTCTTCGGTCAGTATGATGGCGACCTCGCCATCGACCTTGGAACCGCCAACACCCTTGTTTCGGTACGCGGTAAGGGCATCGTCATCCGCGAGCCGTCCGTCGTGGCGATCGATAAGAATGATGAGCGCATCCTTGCCGTGGGCATCGAGGCAAAGCGCATGCTCGGTCGCACTCCCGGCAACATCGTCGCGGTTCGCCCCCTTAAGGACGGCGTCATCGCCGACTTCGATGTCACCGAGGCCATGCTGCGCTACTTCATCGACAAGGCCAGCGAGAAGCGCTATCCGTGGACGCCGCGCCCCCGCGTCGTCGTCTGCGTGCCCTCCGGTGTCACCAGCGTCGAGAAGCGCGCTGTATTCGAGGCGACCATCCAGGCGGGCGCTCGCCAGG
>USLT01000214.1 GCA_900555585.1 uncultured Collinsella sp. | reverse complement strand
TCACCCTAATGCGGTTTACAAAGCCCTGATTTAACAATCGCGCATCGAACGCCTAGAATGGTGGACAGCAGTATCGTTGCGATCCGTCCGTCAGGTATCGCGAACGACGAGAGACGATAGCGTCGTATATCCGTAGTTCGAAGAGGGTGCGCATCATGGAAACGCTGCAAGTCGCCATCGAGAATAGGGCGGGCCACGCGCTGCGCGGCATCGTCACGCTGCCGGGGGCCGAGGGGGCCTATCCCTGCGTCGTCATGCTCCATGGCTTCGGGGGCTCCGCGACGGGTCACCGGTACCTCAACGTCAATATGGCGCGCAGCCTCGCGCGCGCGGGCATCGCTTGCGTGCGCTTCGACTTCTACGGTTGCGGCGAGTCGGACGGCGAGTTCTCCGACATGCTCTTCGATGGGCTGCTGAGCGACGCCGCCGACATCTTCGCCTGGGCGTCCGCGCAGCCATGGGCCGATGCCGACCGCATGTTCCTGGCCGGCCACAGCATGGGCGGCTACGTCGCGGCCAGCGCCGCCCCCGATATCCGCCCGCGAGGCCTCGTCCTGCTGAGCCCCGGCGCCGCCATGTGGCGCGATGCCGAGCGCAACGCGTGCCTGCTCGAGCAGCATACCGGGCGCGACTACGCCGACATGGAGGGCCTCGTCTTCAAGATGGCCTTCAACCACAGCATGGGCGCGCATCCCGATCCCTACATCGAGGCCGAGGGCTACGACGGCCCCGTGCTCATCGCGCGCGCCGAGGACGACCCGCTCGTCTCGAACGACGACTGCGAGCGCTACCGGTCCGTCTACGGGGATGCCGAGTACGTGCTGGCGCCCGCCGGCGGGCACGATTTCGCCAACATAGATGCCCGCGCCATGGTGTTCGACGCCATGGCGGACTTCGTCCAGGGCAACTGCAGAGCATAGGTTCCGCAGGCGGGCGGGCCGCGGGAGGGCGGCGCGCCGCTATGAAAGGAGAGGGAAGCACATGGCCAAACCGGATATGAGGATCCTGGAGCCGATCACCGTCGGCGGGGTCGAGTTCAAGAACCGCATCATGTTCCCCCCGCTGACCACCGGCTACGAGGAGCGCGACGGCAGCATCGGCGAGCGTAGCCGCGGCTTCTACACCCGTATCGCGCAGGGCGGCGCGTCCTATATCGTGCTGGGCGACGTCGCGCCCATCGCCTCGTTCTCGCCCACGCCCAAGCTCTACTGCGACGAGCAGATCGATTCCTTCAAGAAGCTCGCCGACGCCGTGCACGAGTATGGCTGCAAGCTCGGCGTGCAGATCTTCCATCCCGAGTACGACTGCGACGCCATCAACGAGCTCTTCCAGCAGGGCAGGATGGCCGAGGTGCGCGAGCGCCTGCACCACGACATGATGCACTTCACCGACGAGGTGAGCGAGGAGGGCCTGCTCAAGATCATCGACAAGATGTGCGACTGCGCCCGCCGCGCGGAGAAGGCCGGCGTCGACGTCATCCAGGTCCACGGCGACCGCCTGACCGGCTGCCTGTGCTCCACCCGCATGAACCACCGCACCGACAAGTTCGGCGGCTCGCTCGAGAACCGCACGCGCTTCGCGCTCATGCTCGTCCGCGCCCTGCGCGAGGCCGTGCCCGATATGGTCATCGACTACAAGTTCCCCATCGTGACGCCCGAGCGCGGCAAGGGCGGCATCGACCTGGCGGACGCCCCGCAGTTCGCCCGGTGGCTCGAGGAGGCCGGCGTCGACATGCTGCACGTCGCCCAGGCCAACCACACCGGCAACATGGCCGACACCATCCCGCCCATGGGCGTGCAGCCCTACGGGTTCTTCGTCGACATCACCGGCCAGATCAAGGACGCCGTGAGTATCCCCGTCTCCGCCGTCGGCCGCATCATCGACCCCAAGATGGCCGAGCGCATCGTGGTGTCCGGCAAGGCAGATATGGTCGGCATCGGTCGCGGGTTCCTCGCCGACGAGGACTGGGTCCGCAAGGTCGAGGAGGGTCGCGCCGACCAGATCATCCGCTGCCTGTCCTGCAACAAGGGCTGCACCGACGCCATCCAGCGCCGCGAGGGCCTCTCCTGCGTCCTCAACCCCGAGAACGGCTATGAGACGGTGCGCCATATCGCGCCCGCACGCGAGGCCAAGCGCGTCGCCGTCATCGGCGGCGGCATCGCCGGCCTCATGGCCGCCCGCGTCGCCGCCCTGCGCGGCCACGACGTCACCCTGTT
>USLT01000213.1 GCA_900555585.1 uncultured Collinsella sp. | reverse complement strand
CTGATGGGTCATCAGCGTCGCCTGATCCTGGGGATCGTTCTTCTGCTCCAGCTCGGCGATGGCGCTCTTGCACTCGGCGGCCTCGGCGCGCACGGCCTCGGCGGCCGCGAGGGCGCCATTCTTGACCGCCTCGACCGACGTGGCCCCGTGCCCGATGACCACGACGCCGCGGAGGCCGAGAAGGACGGCGCCGCCCTTGGCGTCGCCGGAGAGCTTGGCCTTGAGCTCGCCCATCTGCTTCTTGAGCAGAAGGGCGGCGACCTTGCCGCCAAGCGACCCCATGAACGCCGACTTGAGCTCCGCCATCATGAACTTGGCCGCGCCCTCGATGGACTTGAGGGCGACGTTGCCCGCGAAGCCATCGGTGACCACGACATCGTATCCGCCCGACACGATGTCACCGCCCTCGCAGTTACCGACGAAGCCATCGACCTGCTCGCGCATGAGCGGGAAGCACGACTTGGTGAATGCCGAGCCCTTGGAATCCTCCGTGCCGTTGGCCATGAGGCCCACGCGCGGAGCGTCGACGCCGAGCACGCAAGATGCGTACGCAGCGCCCATCTGGGCGAATCGAACCATATCGGAAGGCTCGACGTCGGGGTTCGCGCCCATATCGCAGAAGACGGTCAGTCCGCCCGCCATGTTGGGGAGGGTCGACGTCAGGCACGGCCTGATCGACCGGCGCTCGCCATCCGCCTCGTACTTGAAGGGGGTGACGTAAGCGGTTCCCGCGGCAGCGACCGCACCGGTGGAGCCGGCGGAGAAGAAACCATCGGCGTTTCCGCGCTTGATGGCCCGGCAGCCGATGACGATGGAGGATTTGCGCTTGGTCATGACCGCCGGGATCGGGTCGTCCTCCATGGTGATGACGTCGGGGGCGGCAAGCGCCTCGACCCGGTCGTGCGACTCGGCAAAGGGCTCGACGATTTCAGCCGGGCCGACGGCCAGGATCGTCAGGTCGGGGTCGGCGGCGATGGCGGCGGAGATGCCGTCCAGCACCACGCGGGGCTCCTCATCGCCTCCCATGACATCGACGCAGATGCGAACCGGTTTCATTGATACTCCCCTTCTATAGCGAAATGGCCGACTCGATGAGCCGACCATTTAGATTCGCGATTACGCTACAGCAGCTCGAGTTTAAGAGCTACTCGGTAACGATGACCTCACGGTCCTTGTAGAACCCGCAGTTGGGGCAGACGTGGTGAGGAAGCTTGACCTCGCCGCAGCGGGGGCAAACGGAACGAGCGGCCGCGTTGATCTTCATGTTCGCGGAGCGACGGGAGTGCGTCTTAGCACGGCCCTTTTTTTGCTTAGGTACTGCCATGGTTGACCTTCCTTATAAACTAAACTCGAGCACAAATACGCGCAGGTTGCAATATTATCATAATCGGATTCCTTGTACAGAAGATTTTTCCCCGTACAAGGGTTGCCCACAATCGATGCGGGCCTAATCGAGCTTGAGGTCCTTCAGAGCAGCGAAGGGATTCTCGTCGGAATCCACCCAGTCCTGCTCGGCGGCGTCCGCGCAACCGCAATCGCCCTCGTTGAGGTTCGCCCCGCACGTCGGGCAGAGGCCGCGGCAGTCGGGATCGCACAGCAAGACATAGGGAACGTCCATCACGACCGCATCGTTGATGGCGCCGGAAAGATCGACCTTGCGGTCCTCCCCCACCAACTCGTAGCCGTCCTCGTACTCCTCGGCATCCTCGGGAGCCTCGAAGAGATAGTACTCGTCGATCTCTCCGGAGACATCATGGGAGGCGGGCTCGAGGCAGCGATCGCAGGCGCCGATGACGCGCGTGCGCACGATACCCGTGACCAGGATGCCATCGCCGGCGTTGGTGCAGACGACATCGTAGGCGATGCCGCCTTCGAGTGAGAAGCGGTTGTCGCGGATATCGAGCTCGTCGACCTCGATGCGACCGGATACGGGTAGGGAGTCGCCGGGATTCTCAAGCCTTCCCTCGAGCTCGATGATGACCGGTTCAAGCGCGCTCATGGCTACCAGCCGCTCTGGGACTGGCTGGCGCCCTCGTTGAGCTGCTGGCGGCAGCGGGCGACCGTGGAGGTCAGGGACTTGAGGTTCTCCTCCAGGTGGGTGAACACCTGCTCGGCGTAGTCCTCGGCGGCATAGCGGGTCTCGCGCTCGTACTGCTGCGCGCGATCGCGGATGTCGTCGGCCTGCTGCTGGGCGAGGCGCACGATCTCCTGCTCGCCGGCGATGGTCAGCG
>USLT01000212.1 GCA_900555585.1 uncultured Collinsella sp. | reverse complement strand
AACGTCGGTTTTTGCTTAGAAGCCGAGGAACTTGACTTCCGGTTGGAGCTCGACGCCATACGTTTCCTTTACCTTCTCGCGCACGTGGGCGATGACCGCGGCGACGTCCGCCGCGCTGGCCGTGCCCTTGTTGACAATAAAGTTAGCGTGTAGGTCCGACACCTCGGCTCCGCCAACTGAAAAACCCTTTAATCCACAGTCCTCGACCATCTTGCCGACGCTCATGCCCGCGGGGTTGCGGAACACCGACCCGCACGATGCCGAGCCTATGGGCTGGGTGCGCCTGCGGCGGGCGAGCAGCTGCTCCATCCGCGCGCGGATGTCCGCCTTCTTGCCGGGAGTCAGGCGCAGCACCGCCTCGAGGATGATCTCGTCGCGTGGGAGCGTGGTCGTGCGATAGCCCCAGGAGACGTCGTCGTGGCGGTAGTGGCGCATGCCCTCCCCCGGCTTGTAGGTCACGACGTCCTCGACGAGCGCGCCGATCCAGGCATCGCGCGTCCCCGCGTTCATGGAGATCGCGCCGCCCACGGTGCCGGGGATGCCGACGGCGAACTCCAGGCCCGACAGCTCGCGCGACAGGGCCTCGTTCACCAGGCGGGCGAGCATCGCGCCCGCCCCCACCGTGAGGGTGCCCTCGTCCTCGGACACCACGAAGCGCGAGAACTCGCGTCCGAGCGAGATAACGGCCCCCGCGTAGCCGGAGTCCGAGACGAGCAGGTTGGAGCCCTTGCCGAGGATGACCCATGGCACGCGCTCGCGCCCCAGGACCTCGATGGTCCTGCGCAGCGAATGGTAGCTATGGCAGGTGACGAAGAGCGCCGCCTTGCCGCCGATACGGTAGCTGGTATGGCGAGCGAGCCGCTCCCCTTCCGCCACCTCGGTGTCGATCTGGCCCGAGAGGGCCATCACCGCGTTGAAGACGCCCATGGCTTAGCGGTCGCCCTTCATCTCGAGGTCGGAGACGTGCTCCAGGTAGTCGGGTCCGACGGTCGTGACGTCGCCGGCGCCCATGGTGATGAGCAGGTCGCCCTCGCCGAGCACCTCGTCGAGGAGCGCAATCAGCGAGGGGCGGTCGGCGACGTAGCGGACGTCCTTATCGGGATGGAGCTCGCGAACCATGTCGGCGAGCATCTTGCTCGTGACGCCGGGGATGGGCATCTCGCCGGCCGGGAACACGTCGATCAGGAAGAGCCTGTCGGCGTCGCCGAACGCGTTGGCGAAGTCGTCGCGGAGCGCCTGCAGGCGGGAGTAGCGATGCGGCTGGAAGACGACGTCGACGCTCTTGAAATCCAGGGAGCGGGCGGCGGCGAGCGTCGCCTTGACCTCGGTCGGGTGGTGGCCGTAGTCGTCCACGATCGTCGCGCCGTGGACGTCTCCGACGTGCGTGAAGCGGCGGCGGGCGCCCTCGAAGGTGGAGAGCGCCTCGGCCGCGGCGGCGGTGTCGACGCCGAGGGCGTAGGCGGACGCCAGCGCGGCGGTCGCGTTGAGCATGTTATGGCGACCGGGGTTGCTCTTGATCGAGACCTCGCGGACGGTTCCGTCGGGCAGGGCGACGCTGAACGCCGACCCCAGGGCGTGCTCCGCCGCATGCGGGGCGCAGCGGACGTCGAAGCCCTCCCCCTCGCCGTAGGTGAGCACCGAGCGGCCGGTGGAGCGGGCGAGCTCGACCAGGCGCGGGTCCTCGCCGCAGACGATGACGGTGCCGTCCTCGCCGATGAAGGTGCAGAAGGTCTCCTCGATCTCCTCGAGCGAGCTGTAATGGTCCATATGGTCGGCCTCGACGTTCGTCACGATGACGACGGTCGGGTCGAGGTAGAGGAAGGAGCTATCGGACTCATCGGCCTCGACGACGAAGTGCTCGCCGGAGCCGTCGCGGCCGTTGGTGTCATAGCCCTCGACGATCCCGCCGACCAGGAAGCTGGGGTCGAGGCCCATGCGGTCGAGCATCGTGGCCACCATGCTGGAGGTGGTCGTCTTGCCGTGGGTGCCGGCGGCCGCGACCGTCACGCGGCCGTAGCCGAGGGCGGACAGCATCTTGGCGCGGTGCCATACCGGGATGCCCAGCTCGCGGGCGCGGGCGAGCTCGGGGTTGGTCTCGGGGATCGCGGTGGAGACCACGACGACGTCGGGCGACACCTCGTCGATGGTCTTGGCCTCGTGGCCCACGCGGACGTCCATGCCCGCGCGGGTGAGCTGGCGAATGTAGCGCGAGGTCTTGAGGTCGGAGCCCGTGACCGTGTAGCCGCGCTCGTGCAGCACGAGCGCGATGCCGCTCATGCCGGCTCCGCCGACGCCGATGAAGTGGGCGCTCTTGAAGG
>USLT01000211.1 GCA_900555585.1 uncultured Collinsella sp. | reverse complement strand
TAAGCATCGGATCCATCCCCCTTCGTGTAGGCACTGCGCTGCCTGAACCTCTCGATCGCCACGGGCACGCACAGGGCGAGCACCACGATGCCGGCGGAGAGCAGCTTCATGTCGTTGGCGTTCATGCCCATCTGGAGCACGGCCGCGCGGATGAGGAAGTACACCACGGATCCGACGACGGCCGAGGTCAGACGGCTGGAGAAGCTCACCAGCTTACCGGGGGTGAGGCGACCGAGCACCTCGCCGATCACGATGGCGGCGAGGCCGATGACGATGGCGCCGGCGCCCATGCCGATATCCGCGTAGCCCTGGCTCTGGCAGATGAGGCCGCCGGCGAGGCCGACGAGGGCGTTGGAGAGCGACAGCGCGATCAGCTTGGTGGTGTTGGTGTTGACGCCCAGGGCGCGGACCATCGCCTCGTTGTTGCCCGTCGCGCGCAGGGCGCTGCCGATCTCCGTTCCGAAGAACCAGTAGAGCGCGGCGATGATGAGCACCGCCACCAGGATGCCGAGGATCGCCTCGACCACGCTCTCGGGCAGGCCGGTGAGCTCGCTGGCGCGGGAGAACACGGTCGGCTGCGTGATCAGGGGCGTGTTGGACTTGCCCATGATGCGCAGGTTGATGGACCACAGCGAGATCTGGGTGAGGATGCCCGCGAGGATCGCGGGGATCTGCAGCACGGTGTGCAGGACGCCCGTCACCGCGCCGGCGACGCCGCCCGCGAGCATGCCGGCGAGCACCGACAAGACGGGATCGACGCCCGAGACGAGCAGCACGGCGCACACGCTTCCGCCCGTGGCGAAGCTGCCGTCGACCGTGAGGTCGGGGATGTCGAGCAGTTTGTAGGTGATGAAGACACCGAGCACCAGAATGCCCCAGAGCACGCCCTGGGAGACGGCGCCCATGAGGGCGATACCCATACCATCTACCTCCTTGGTTCCAATTATCGTCAGGCGCTCCGCGGACGCGGGCGCTACTTGTCCAGAACGGAAAGGTCGATATCGAGCGCGTCGGCCACCTTCTCGTTCTTCACCACGACGAGCTTGTCGTCGGGATAGTAGCCGATCGGGGTGTCCGCGGGCTCGATCTCGCCCTTGAGGATCCTCACGGCCATCAAGCCGGCCTCGTAGCCCAGCTCCTCGTAATCGATGGAGAGCGTGAACAGGCCGCCGGCCGCGCACATGCCCTCCTCGCCCGTGATGAAGGGCACCTTGTTCTCGAGGCAGATCTGGCCGACCTGCGCCGCGCCCTGGGCGATGGTGTTGTCCGTCGGCGCGTAAAGGGCGTCGACCTTACCCATCGCCGACTCGACGACGGACTGGATCTCGTTGGTGGAGGACACCGTGTAGCGGCGGTGGGCGATGCCGAGCTCGTCGAGCGCGGCCTCGGCCATCTCGATCTGGATCTCGGAGTTGGACTCGTTGGATGCGTACAGCAGGCCGACCGTCCGCGCCTCGGGCAGGACCTCGTGCAGCATCTGGATCTGCGCCGCGACGGGCGTCATGTCCGAGGTGCCCGTCAGGTTACCGCCCGGGGCGCCGTTGCTCTTCACCAGGCCCGAGGCGGCGAAGTCCGTGATGGCGGTGCCCACGACCGGGATCTCGCTCGTGGCGCCGGCGGCCGCCTGCGCGGCAGGCGTCGCGATGGCGAAGATCACGTCGTCGCGGTCGCCGACGAACTTGGTCGCGATGGTCTGGCAGGCGGAGAGGTCGTTCTGGGCGCTCTGCTGGTCGATGGAGTAATCGATGCCGGAATCGTCCAGCGCGCGGACGAATCCCCTGTTGGCGGCGTCCAGCGCGACGTGCTCGGTGAGCTGCAGCACGCCGATCCTATATGCGTCGCCCGCGCCCGCGTGCGCGCCGCACCCGGAGATCGAGAGCGCCGCGAGCGCCGCGAAGGCGAACGCGGCTCCCTTCCTGATAAGGCCGACGTGCTTCATGGAACCATCCCTTTCCCGCCCTCGGCGCGCCGCGGCGGCGCGGCGCTGGTCTAGCTATGGTTCACCCATGATACTGAGGGGGCCGCGGGGAATGGGCGCGGGCGCGGCGCGGACACCACTTGTTAACGAAGCGGCACCCTACGCGAGCAGGCTCGACATCTCGCCTAGCGCCATAAGCGTCACCTGGTGCATAGCGCGCGAGACGGCCGTGTAGAGCTGTCGGCGCGCGAGCGGGGTGTCCGGATAGGTCTGCGCGTCGGCGTCGGGGATGACGACGTGGTCGAACTCCAGGCCCTTGGCCATCGACAGCGTGACGATCACGACCCCGCTCGCGGGCAGGGACTGGCTCTTCTTGAGCACGGGCACGCGCCCGTTCAGCAGCTTGGCGATGCCGTAC
>USLT01000210.1 GCA_900555585.1 uncultured Collinsella sp. | reverse complement strand
GGCGAGCAGCGCCGCGCCGGCCGCGAGCGGAAGCGCGCCCGGGGACGCGAAGAGCGCGACCGTCCAAGCGACCAGCAGCGCCACCTTCACGCGGGCATCGATGCGGGCCGCGGGCGTATCCGGAGAGACGTAGCCCCCCATGGGCTTGAATCCACGCATGCCTAGCCCTCCCTTCCCGCTGCCTCGAGCAGGCGGCAGGCCTCGGGCGCCGGCAACCCGGCCCTCGTCCACGGCGCATCGTCTCGAAGCAGCGCAGCGGGGGCTCCCGCCCAAACGATCTTGCCGGAGGCCATGAGGGCCACGGAATCGGCTAGGGGGATCCACTCGTCGAGATCGTGGCTGATCACGAGGACCGGCATGCCGTCGTCGGCGAGCTCGCGCGCGATTCGGTGGAGGGCCTGGCGCCCAAGGGCGTCGAGTCCGGCGGTCGGCTCATCGAGGACGCATGCCGACACGCCCATGGTGAGCACGCATGCCAGCCCGACGCGGCGCGCCTCCCCTCCGGAAATCTCGAAGGGCGAGCAGGAAAGCAAATCCGAGGACAGGCCCACGCGGGCGGCGGCGGCGAGCACGGCACCCTCGACCTCGTCATCGCCGAGGCCGCGGTTGCGCGGAGCGAGGGCGAGCTCGTCAAAGACCGTAGCTTGGTAGAACTGGTCTTCGGGTCGCTGGAACGCGATGCCGCAAGCTGAAGGGTCGACCGGCAGCCCTGCGAGCTCGGCCGCGCCCTCATCAGGAACGTACAGACCGCTCGCGATGCAGGCGAGCGTCGACTTACCCGAGCCCGAGGCTCCGGCAAGCAGCACGATTCGACCAGCCTCGACGCCGAGCGACACGCTATCCAGCGCCTTGACTCCGTCGTCATAGGAGAAGGTGACGCCGTCGAGAACCAGGGCCCGCTCGCCGGCATGGGCGGCACACGATTCGAAATCGAGTACAGACCGGACCGCGCGCACGACGGCCAAACGCGCTTCAGGGCTCACTGAATCGCCGTGAAACAGCGAGAGCATCCTATCTGGGGTGCGAATATCACGATAAGGGAAACCAAGCTGTAAAAGGTGTCTCAGGGCCGCAGAGAACGACGTCGGGTACAGCACGCGGTCGGAAAGGGTCGGATCGCGCCAAAAGGCTTCGGAATCGCCCTCCCAAGCGATCTCGCCAGACTCGAGCGCCACGATACGATCGGCCATGGCGACCTCGAGGGGGTCGTGGGTGACGATGACGACGCCCATTCCCTCACGGCTGGCGAGCCGCGAGACAAGGTCTCTGAAGGCGGGGCGGAGAGCGCTGTCGAGCTGGGCCGTCGGCTCGTCGAACACGATGTAGCCCGGCGACATGGCGAGCACGCCGGCCAATGCGAGGCGCTGCTGCTCGCCCCCGGATAGCGAGCCCGTATCGCGCTTCTCGAACCCCGGCAGCCCGACCGCGTCCAACGCGGCCGCCACGCGGGAAGCGACCTCGCGCGAGTCCAAACCGATGTTTCGGGGCCCGAACGCCACCTCCTCACCGACCACGGACGAGACGATCTGGTCGACGGGATCCTGCTGCACGTACCCCACCAGGCGCCGCACGGACGCGCGCGAGGCCTCGCTCGAGGCGGGGTCGTGGCCGTCGACCATGACCGTGCCCGAGCTCGGCAGCTCCATAGCGCACATAAGCCGAGCGAGCGTCGTCTTCCCGGACCCGTTGGGGCCGACCAGGGCTACGATCTGCCCGGGCTCGACCGCGAGACCGACGCCCTTCAGGATACGATGGCCGCGCGATGCGACAGGGCGCGAAAACTCAACCTTATCAAGTTCTATCACGGGCACCTCCCGACCTCGAGCCCATACAAGCGAAACAAAAAGAGGGGCGCTGGACGCGCCCCTCTCGTGTGCAAGCAGAAAGCCGAACGGCTGTGCTACTCAGCGGACTCCTCGGCGGAAGCCTCGACGGTCTCCTCGACCTTCTCCTCCTCGACGGCCTCGACCTTGGTCTCGACCTTCTTGGGAGCGGCAGCCTTCTTAGGGGCCTTCTTGACAACCGGCTCGGTAACGAGCTCGATGATGACCATCTCGGCGTTGTCGCCCTTGCGGGTGCCGAGCTTCATGATGCGGGTGTAACCGCCGTTGCGGTCGGCCCACATGCCCTGAGCGGCCTTATCGAAGATCTCGGCCACCAGGTTCTTGTCGCCGAGCTTGGCGATAGCCAGACGGCGGGAGTGCAGGTCGCCCTTCTTGGCCCAGGTGACGATGGGCTCGGCGTAGCTGCGCAGCGCCTTGGCGCGGGTAGCGGTGGTCTTGATGCGGTCGTTCTCGAAGAGCGCCTTGGCAAGGCTCTTCTTCATGGCCTTGGTGTGGCTGG
>USLT01000209.1 GCA_900555585.1 uncultured Collinsella sp. | reverse complement strand
ACGTCAACCACCCCTCCGAGGTCGTCAAGGTCGGCCAGGAGGTCGAGGTCGAGGTTCTGGATGTCGACCTCAACCGCGAGCGCATCTCCCTCGGTCTCAAGCAGACCACCGAGGATCCGTGGCGCGCACTCGTCAAGAAGTACCCCGTGGGCGCTATCGTCGAGGGCACCGTCACCAAGCTCGTTCCCTTCGGCGCGTTCGTTGACCTCGGCGAGGGCATCGAGGGCCTGGTCCACATCTCCGAGATGGCCAACAAGCACGTCGACCAGCCTTCCCAGGTGACCCACGTGGGCGACACCGTCCAGGTGAAGGTCATGGAGATCGACCTCGACCGTCGTCGCATCTCCCTCTCCATGAAGTCCGCCGCCGAGACCCTCGGCGTCGAGATCGAGGTTGCCCCGCTGCCGTCCGAGAAGAAGGACGAGGCCGAGGCTGACGCCGAGTAGATCCGGCTCCTCGCATAGTTCATGCATTGCCCCTGGCGCCCCTTCGGTGCCAGGGGTTTTTGTTTAGCCCGGCTTCCGTTGGGTATGAAGTTGCAGACAACGAAACGTCTCTGGAAGGATGCAGCGATGCAGGAAACAGCACGCATGGATCGCGACGCGCTTGCGCACCGCGCCGTCGTCTTCTTCGATCTGGATGGCACGGTCATACGCAGCGAGCCCGCGATTCTGCGCGTCGCGGGCGAGGTGATGCGCGCCCATGGGTACAACCGCACGCGCGAGGAGATGCTTCCCATGATCGGGCCCCCGCTGGAGGAGGGGTTCGAGCTGGTATGCGGAATGAGCTCGACGGAGGCGTCCGTATGTTGCCGAGAATATCGAGAGCTGTTCGAGCGCACGGTGACGCCGGATGAGTTCCCGACCATCGAGGGGGTGCGCGAGATCCTGGACGACCTCGTCGCGTCGGGGCGGCGGCTCGCGGTCGCGACCTCTCGGCTGGAGGGATCTGCCCGCCAGATGATCGACCAGCTCGGCCTCGACCAATTCGATGCGGTGATCGGCCGCGTCCCCGACCTTCGTTATTCCAAGGCCGAGAGCATCGCCGGAGCGCTGCATGCGCTGGACGTCTACCCGCGTGACGTCGTGATGGTGGGGGACCGCATGCATGACGTCATCGGGGCCGCGGAATGGGAGATCCCCTGCATCGGCTTCTACACGGGCGCCGCGACTCCGGGCGAGCTCGAGGAGGCCGGCGCCATCGCCGCCTGCCATGACGCCTCGGGTCTGCGCGCGCTGCTGGGGCTGTAGAATAGCAACGGACAATGTGGGCGCCCGCGCGCCCGAGATCGATATGAGTAGAGGAGGCCTGCGATGAGTGCAGAGCTTGATGCCCGTATAGACGCCTATGTCGACGAGGTCTGGGAGGACGTCGTCTCCGATATCGCCAGCCTGGTGGGGCATGCCTCCATCGCCGACGCGGCGAAGGCGGAGCCCGGCGCTCCGTTCGGCCCTGAGGTCCGCGACGCGCTCGACTGCGCGCTCGGGATAGCCCGGCGCCTGGGCTACGACGTTTCCGACGACGACGGCTACGTCGGCATGGCCGATATCGCCGGCGAGAGAGAGGAGCAGATCGCCACGATCGCCCACGTCGACGTCGTCCCCGCCGGTCCCGGCTGGGGAACCGACCCCTTCGAGATGGTGCGTCGCGAGGGCTGGCTTCTCGGCCGCGGCGTCATCGACGACAAGGGTCCCGCCGTGCTGTCCCTCTATGCCGGCGCGTTCCTGATCCGCGAGGGCATCCGCCCGCGCTACACCTTCCGCGCGCTGCTCGGGTGCGACGAGGAGGTCGGCATGACCGACGTCCACCATTATCTCGAGCGCCATGACGACCCGTTGTTCCTCTTCACCCCCGATGCCGAGTTCCCCGTCTGCAACGCCGAGAAGGGCTGTTTCGGAGCCACCTTCCTGACGCCCGCGGTACCCGGCGGCCTCATCCGCTCCTGGAGCGGCGCGGAGGCGACCAACGCCATTCCCGGCGAGTCGGTCCTGGAGCTCGCGCTCGATGCCTCCGTGTTGCCCGCGCCCGTGGCGAACGCTGACCGCATCGCCATCGAGTCCCTCGGCGAGGGCGTCTCGCGCATCACGGCCAAGGGCATCGGCGGGCATGCGTCCCTGCCCGAGGGCACCCTGAACGCCATCGCCCTGATCGTGGGCTACCTGCGCGAGTCGGGCGTTCTGGGCGAGGGCGCCGTGCCGGCACTCGATATGCTCGCGACCATCCATGCGGATACCGCGGGCGGCGGAATCGGCATCGCGACCTCAAGCCCCGCCTTCGGTCCGTTGACGTGCAACGCGGGCACCATCTCGGTGCGCGACGACGGAGCGCTCGAGCAGACGATCGACGTCCGCTT
>USLT01000208.1 GCA_900555585.1 uncultured Collinsella sp. | reverse complement strand
CCGCCTACGACATCGTGACCGAGCAGGCCAATACCCGCCCGAACATCATCACGCTTGACGGCTGGGCGGGAACGCAGCGCTTCGGCGCGATCTGGACCGGCGACCAGACCGGCGGCAACTGGGAGTACATCCGCTTCCACGTCCCGACGTTCATCGGCCAGTCGCTGTCCGGCAACCCCAACATCGGCTCCGACAACGACGGCATCTTCGGCGGCCAGCCCATCATCGCCACCCGCGACTACCAGTGGAAGTCCTTCGCCCCGCTCATGCTCGACATGGACGGCTGGGGCAGCTACGTCAAGGCGCCGCAGACGCACGGCGACCCCTACACGGGCATCTCCCGCATGTACCTCAAGCTGAAGAGCCAGCTCATGCCGTACATCTACACCACCGCCGCATCCGCCGCCAACATCGATACCGGCAACGGCGACACGGGCATGCCCTTCGTCCGAGCCATCCTGCTCTCCGATGACTCCGACTACGCCGCCAGCACCGCCACGCAGTACGAGTACACCATGGGCGAGGATTTCCTCGTCGCGCCGATCTACCAGAACACCGACGGCAGCGAGGGCAACAAGGGCGTCGGCGACGGCGACGACGTTCGCAACGGCATCTACCTGCCTGGCACGTCCGAGGACATCTGGATCGACTACTTCAGCGGCAAGCAGTACCGCGGCGGCCAGATCCTCAACAACTTCGACGCTCCGCTGTGGAAGCTCCCCGTCTTCGTGAAGGCCAACGCCATCGTCCCGATGTACGAGCCCAACAACAGCCCGGACAAGGTCGACCGCTCGATCCGCAACGTCGAGTTCTTCGCCACCGAGGGCGAGAACAGCTACACGCTCTTCGAGGATACCGGCACCTACATCGAGAACAAGATCAACGAGAGCGACACCGAGTACGGCCGCGAGGGCAACATCGACTACGGTAGCAACGTTAAGACCAAGTTCACCTCCAACGCCAAGGGCGACACCGCGACCTTCACCGCGGAGAAGTCCACGGGCGACTACACGGGCTACAAGAAGGACCGTACCACCACGTTTATCGTGAACGTCTCCGCCAAGCCCAAGTCCATCGTCGCCAAGAACGGCGCGCAGGAGCTCAAGCAGGTCGAGGTCAAGAGCCAGGCCGAGTTCGACGCCGCCAAGCCCGAGGCCGGCCAGGTGGTCTACTTCTACAACGAGGCCCCCAACCTCAACTACAACGCCACCGCCAAGAGCGAGCAGGTGCGCAAGGAGGGCTTCTCCTCCCAGAAGGTCACCACCACGCCCAAGCTCTACGTGAAGTTCGCCCAGACCGACGTCAAGGCCAACGAGCAGACGCTCGTGGTCAAGGGCTTCGCCAACGACGGCAAGCTGCCCGCCGACAAGCTGAACACCCAGCTCGCCGCGCCCACCCTCAACCAGCCTGGCGAGGACGACCTCACCCCGACGAGCGTCAAGCTCACCTGGAACAAGGTCGACGGCGCCGCCGGATACGACATCATGATCGACGGCATGGTCAACGCCATTCCGTCTGGTGACACGACCTCCTTCACCGTCGCCGACCTCCCCTACAACAGCGAGCACGCCTTCAAGATCCGGACCCGCACGCCCGATGGCTTCTCCGACTGGAGCGCCGAGGTCAAGGCGACCACGCTCGAGGATCCCTGGCGCAACTGCCCTAAGCCCGTCAACACCCAGTGGGACGGTGGCGAGCAGTGGGGCAAGCTCGAAAACGCGTTCGACCACGACGATAAGAGCGCCAATTTCTTCCACTCGACCGATCCGGTCGTGGGCAAGCCGATGACCATCGACTACGGCAAGAACTACAAACTCGATAAGTTCGTCTACACGCCCCGTCAGGACAACGGCGGCAACGGCAACGTCTCCAAGATGAAGATCGAGACCAGCCTCGACGGCGCCCACTGGGTCGAGCATAAGACCGAGAAGTGGGATAACGCCGGCGCCGGCAAGATGGCCCAGAAGACGGTCGACCTCAAGGGCACGACCGCGCGCTACCTGCGCCTCACGGTCGAGGAGTCCCAGGGCGGCTTCTTCTCCGCAACCGAGCTCGCCCTCTACAAGATCGACGGCGACGAGGGCAACGAGACCGGCTCGCTCAAGGCCCCCGGCACCGTGGGCAACGAGGACGAGTCGCATATCGGCAACTGCGTCGGCCGCGAGAATCACGGCACGGGCAAGGCCGACTGGGAGTCCCATGTCGTCCAGTCCTCCGCTGACTTCAACCTGAACGGCGCCTACGACGTCTACGACATGTCCTTCACCATGTCCAAGCTCGATGGCGGCACCAAGAAGGACGGCAAGGTCGCCGGCACCGTCGGTATCGCCCCCGAGAAGGCCTCCGTCAAGGCGGGGGGG
>USLT01000207.1 GCA_900555585.1 uncultured Collinsella sp. | reverse complement strand
CGAGCGCCATCACGTCGCCGACGACCGCGCTCGCGGTGGGGAAGGCCCCGGCGCCCGCGCCGTAGAACATGGTCTCACCGACCGCGTCGCCCACGACGAAGACGGCGTTCATCGCGCCGGACACGCCGGCGAGCTGGTGCGCGGCCGGGATCATCGCGGGGTGCACGCGGACGTCGACGCCCTGCTCGGTGCGCCGTGCCACGGCGAGCATCTTGATGGCGCACCCGAGCTCGGCGGCGGCGGAGATGTCGAGCGCCGAGATCTCTCGGATGCCCTCGGTGTAGACGTCGTCGGTCGTGATGCGCGTCGCGAAGGCGATGGAGGAGAGGATGGCGATCTTGCTCGCGGCGTCGATGCCGTCGACGTCGGCGGTGGGGTCGGCCTCGGCGTAGCCCAGGCGCTGGGCGTCGGCGAGGACCTCCTCGTAGCCGAGCCCCTCGTCGGCCATGCGCGACAGGATGTAGTTGGTGGTGCCGTTGACGATGCCCGCGACGGTGAGGGCGCGGTTGCCCGTCAGGTCGTGCTCGAGGGCGCTCACGATGGGGATGCCGCCGGCGCAGGCGGCCTCGCAGCGCAGCTGGACGCCGGCGCGGCTGGCGGCGCCGGCGATCTCGTCCATATGGCGTCCGAGCAGCGCCTTGTTCGCGGTCACGACGTGCTTGCCCGCCGCGATCGCCTCGAGGGCGATCTCCTTGGCGGGGTGCTCTCCGCCGATGACCTCGATGACGACGTCGACGTCGGGGTCCGATACGACCTCGCGCCAATCGGCGGTGTAGGTCGCGGGGTCGACGCCGAGCTCGGCGGCGCGGGCCGCGTCGCGGCAGCATGCCCGTGCGATCCGAACGTCGATGCCGCGCGCGCGGTAATCGTCCGCATGCGATTCCACGAGGCGGAAGACGCCGCCGCCCACGGTGCCGAGTCCGATGAGGCCGATGCCCACCGCGCGGTCTGACTGCTGCATGGAAGCTCCCTTCAGGGGTCTGCCGATATCGTTTCCCTTCGAAACGATAAGGGAGCGAGGGGCCCTCGCGTCGACGACCGCCGCGAAACATAGTTGTTACAAAGACGGCGGGACCCCGGGCGCCCGCTCGCTATCAGGCAAAAGCATGAGAACGCTTTATCCGATGGGAGCATCCAGTGGGAAAACGGCATCGTCTGACAAGGTTCTCCTCGCTTTCGCATGATAAAGCGAGTACTCTTGGAACCACGCCGCCGCGCATGGCGCGCCCGGCGAGCACAGGTATCGGGACCGGGCCCTCGCGCCCGGCGCGCACTCGAGAGGAGAGCCGCATGTCGTATCAAAACGCATTCAACCCTGTTCTGGATCGCAGGAGCATTATCGCTGGCGTTGCCGGGCTAGGGGCCGCGGGCGTTCTTGCCGGCTGCTCCGGCGAGGGCGCGTCCGGCGGGTCCGGCGACGGGTCCTTCAAGGTCGGCTCGATCGGCCCCCTGACCGGCCCCGCGGCCTCCTACGGCGCCTCCGTAACCGGCGGAGCGGAGCTGGGCTGCAAGGACTTCTCGACCGACGAGCTGCCCCTTTCCTTCAAGGCGGAGGACGACGTGGCCGACGGCGAGAAGGCGGTCAACGCCTTCAACAGCCTGGCCGACTGGGGCATGCAGGCGCTCGTCGGCCCCACCACGACGGGCTGCTCGCTCGCCGTCGCACAGGAGGCGGAGAGCGCGCACCTGTTCATGCTCACCCCCTCCGCGACCGCTCCCGATGTCACCGCGGGCAAGACCGTCGTCTTCCGCGCGTGCTATAGCGACCCGGCGATCGGCGTCCACTCCGCCGAGTGGCTCGCCAAGAACTTCCCCGACGAGAAAATCGCGACGTTCCATAACGCGGGCGACACCTATTCCGCCGGCGTGCACGATGCCTTCCTGGAGGCCGCGACCGAGCTCAAGCTCGACATCGTCGATAAGGAGACCTTCAAGGACGATTCCGCCACGAGCTTCACCAACCAGCTGACCAAGGCCAAGAACGCCGGCGCCACGCTGATCTTCGCCCCCATCTACTACACCCCCGCGTCCGTCATGCTCACCAACGCGCACGACATGGGCTACGACGTCAAGTTCATGGGATGCGACGGCATGGACGGCATCCTGGGCGTCGAGGGCTTCGACGCATCGCTCGCCGAGGGCCTCTACCTGATGACGCCCTTCTCCGCCGACGACCCCAAGAACGCCGACTTCGTCGCCGCCTACAAGGAGGCGTACGGCGAGGTCCCCGACCAGTTCGCCGCCGATGCGTACGACTCGGTCCATGCCGTCGCCCTGGCGCTCGCCGAGGCGGGCCTCTCCGCCGACGCCGACCCCGCCGAGGTCGCCGACAAGCTGCCCGAGGCGATGACCAAGATCACG
>USLT01000206.1 GCA_900555585.1 uncultured Collinsella sp. | reverse complement strand
CCCGCCAAGACCAGCTTCGACGTCGGCGTCGCTGCCGTCTCCCGCGTGCTGGTGGCGTTCATGCTCGTCATGTGCCCGATCGTCTTCGTGGTCAACGGCCTCACCAAGGGCGACTGGCTCGACGCGCTGCTGTTCTCGATCTCCATCGCCGTCGGCATCACCCCGCAGATGCTGCCCGTCATCGTCACCACCTGCCTGGCCCGCGGCGCGACCATCATGTCCCGCCACGACGTCATCGTGAAGAACATCAACGCCATCCAGAACCTGGGCGCCATGGACGTGCTGTGCACCGACAAGACCGGCACCCTCACGCAGGACAAGGTGATCCTCGAGCGCCACATGGACGTGATGGGCCGCGACGACGACCGCGTGCTGCGCCACGCCTACCTCAACAGCCACTTCCAGACGGGCCTCAAGAACCTCATCGACGTCGCCGTCATCGAGAAGATGGGCGAGCTCGCCTCGAGCGACCCCGAGCTCGCCGGCATCGACGGGCGCTACACCAAGGTCGACGAGATCCCGTTCGACTTCGAGCGCCGCCTCATGAGCGTCGTCGTGGAGGACGCCCACGGCAAGACGCAGCTCATCACCAAGGGCGCCGTCGAGGAGGTGCTCGGCGCCTGCACCTGCGTCGAGGACGACGGCGGCGTGCAGCCGCTGACCGACGAGCTGCGCGAGCTCGTCCTCGCCCGCGTGGCGGACTTCAACGCCGAGGGGATGCGCGTCGTCGCGGTGGCGCAGAAGACCGACCCGCGGCCCGCCGGGGCCTTCTCGACCGCCGACGAATCCGACATGGTCCTCATCGGCTACCTCGCGTTCCTCGACCCGCCGAAGGAGAGCGCGGCGGCCGCCGTCGCGGCGCTCGCCGAGTACGGCGTGGGCGTCAAGGTCCTGACCGGCGACAACGAGGGCGTCGCCGCCGCCGTGTGCCGCAAGGTGGGCATCGATCCCAGCGACATGCTGCTGGGCAGCGAGGTCGACGCCCTCTCCGACGAGGAGCTCGGCATCCGCGCCGAGGACTGCCAGCTCTTCGCCAAGCTCTCGCCCCTGCAGAAGCAGCGCGTCGTGAGCGTCCTGCGCGAGCGCGGCGGCCACACCGTGGGCTTCATGGGCGACGGCATCAACGACGCCGCGGCCATGCGCGCCAGCGACTGCGGAATCTCCGTGGACACCGCCGTCGACATCGCCAAGGAGAGCGCCGACATCATCCTGCTCAAGAAGGACCTGCTCGTGCTCGGGCGCGGCATCATGGAGGGCCGCCGCACCTACGGCAACACCATCAAGTACATCAAGACCACCGCGAGCTCGAACTTCGGCAACGTGTTCTCGGTGCTGGTCGCCAGCGCCTTCCTGCCCTTCCTGCCCATGACGGCGCTCCAGCTGCTGCTGCTCGGCGTCGCCTACACCATCAGCTGCACCGCGATCCCCTGGGACAACGTCGACGAGGACTTCCTGCGCGAGCCCAAGACCTGGGACGCGAAGTCCATCGTGTCCTTCATGCTGTGGCTCGGCCCCACCAGCTCGGTCTTCGACATCCTGACCTATGCGGCGATGTTCTTCTTCATCTGCCCCCTCGTGGTCGGGGCGCCCTTCGCCGAGCTGACCGGCCCGGCGCAGATCGCCCTGTTCGCCGCCGTGTTCCAGAGCGGATGGTTCGTCGAGTCCATGTGGACCCAGACCTTCGTGCTGCACATGCTGCGCACCGAGCACCTGCCCTTCATCGGCAGCAAGCCGGCGCCCTCCCTCACCGTGCTCACGGTCGGCGGCGTGGCGCTCGTGACGGCGCTGCCCTACGTCCCCGGCCTCAACGCCGCGCTCGGCCTGCAGCCGCTGCCGCTGCCCTTCTTCGGCCTGCTCCTCGCATGCATGGTTCTCTACCTGCTGCTGTGCGGCGCCGTGAAGGCGGTATACGTCCGTCGCCACGGCAGCCTGCTATAGCGATCCAGCGCGCTGGCCCGCCGCGGTCCAGCCATGGACCGCGGACCGGCGCGTACTCGAGCCGAGGCCGATGGTTCGGCGACGGATCGGCTTCCTCGACCGCGCGGCGGGGAGCAGACGGCCCGCGGCACCCTTTTCCGTGCAATCCTGCCGACTTTTCCCATCGTTTTCAAAGAACGCCGAGTATGCGGGCATCTCACTTTTCAAAAACACCAGGTAAAGGAATTGCCATTCTTTCCGTATAGATTCACAGATCGAGATGGGGATGGGAAAAGTCGGCGGGATTGCACTCGAAGACAAACGAAAGCGACGCGAACCGCCCTTCCTTTATCGAGCTGACGGGCATCCAATATCACCCCATGGCACGAATAGCTCCCTTCTAAGCGCCGTCCGCGCGCGCTTCATTCTCTGACTCTCAGGACGGCGGCGGACCCC
>USLT01000205.1 GCA_900555585.1 uncultured Collinsella sp. | reverse complement strand
TAGAAATCGCCGCCACGCCACAGTGACGATCGCCAACTTGACAGCCGTCAGTGCGAAAATCGCCCACGCGGGCACCGCATCGAAGAGAACGCCATACCCCGCCTGGCCAATCGGCGTCGCGCAATTTACCAGCGTCATGAAGAGCGCGATCAGCTTGCCCACCAATGCCACGGGGGCTCCCGTCTGCAACTCGGCCAGCATGCAAGACCCCGTAAGACCGCCCGCAGCCGTGACAAAGGCATACGCCACCACCATGCACGCGAACTTCCCCTCGGTCCCCATCGTCGAAACCGGAGCGAGCACCCAAGCGATTCCCACCATGGCCAGGGCGATGCCACCGATATAGACGGGCGACCGCCGCAATGAGAACCGACCGGGCGCTACCGCCAGCAGACTGTGCCCCACCAAGCTACCCGTGCCGAGCGCAAGCTGGGCGAACGATGCGTAAAGAGCCGGAAGCCCCAGGGCCTTGGTCACGATGTACACGGTCCCCACATTGACGAGGGCGCTGGCCGAGATATTCACGAACGTCGCAGCGATCATGCCGCCGAGCAGGACCGGCATTCCTTTTAAATAGCACGACGCGCCTGCGAGGTCGGCGCGCACCATCGCGAGCGCTCCGCCCTCCCACGGCTCAGGCTCGCATGGAACGCGCACAAACGCCGCTACGACGACGGCAGATAATGCGAACGCAGCAAGCGACATCCACACCACCGACGATAGCCCCGCCGCGCCGTAGAGCGCAGCCCCGGCCACCGGGCCACCGAGCGTTGTGAGGCTGCCGATCTGGCTCACGAGGGCGACGCCGCGGGGAACATCCGCGCTCGCGAGCACGAACGGAACCGTCGACTGTATAGCAGGTTGATAGAGCGCCTGCGCCACAAAGGACGCCATAGTTGCGAAGACCACTGAAGCAAATTGATCACCGGCGTCCTTGAACTGCAAGAATAGCAGGAGCACGACGACCAAGGCCGCATTCACCCCCACCATGATGCCGACCTTTCGCGTGCGGTCCGCCATCACACCGCCAATCGGCGACAGGAGCGTATAGGGTACGAAGCCGTATGCGATCGCCAGGCCGAACATCGCGCCCGACCCCGTCTCATCGAGCAGATAGAGCGGCAGGACGAACTGCAGTGCCTCTTGCCCCAGCAGCGAGCAGAACTGAGCGACCAGGATCAGCGCGAACGTGCGCTTATCCGATCTCTCGGCCAACGTTCCCATCGAGACCGCCTCCCGTCTCTTTTATACATACTGTTGGCATGTTCTTTACTGCCGAGAAAACCGCCGAAGCGGTTCTTCGTCCACATGTGCCCGCAGGCCTATCCGCGGGGCCGCGCGCCTCCGTCCGCGGGCAGGCCTCCATAACGGCGCCGCCAGGTCTCCAAACTCACCCGCGGATCCAACGCGATGTCCAATCCCATGCCGTTCATAAAGGCATTCATGAACGCTACGCGCCGTTCCTGCTCCTCCTCATCGCGTGCAGGGAAGAACGCCGGGACGCACCACAAGTTGTTGAGCAGGGCGATCGCCTCGGCGAGCTCGCGCGGATACTCGGTCCGGATGGTCCCGTCCTCCACGCCCTGCTCGATCACGGGCATCATGAGCTCATGGGCGCTCACGGCGAACAAATCGCGATACTCGGTTGCGAGCATCCGCGGGTTCCTCATGGGATCGAGCTCGGGGTCGGCCTGGGAGAAGAAGGTCGAGTCCACTCCGCGCGCGCCGTCGTCGAACATCGCTTGGATCTTCTCGCGACCGGTCATGCCCTCGGCATCGCGAATCTTGCGCAACCGCTCCACGCCGGGCGCCATCACGCGGTCCATCGCCGCAAGGAAGATCTCCTCCTTGCTCGAGAAATGGTGATAGACCGCCCCCTTGGTGAGCCCGCCCAGCCCGTCGATGATGTCCTGCATGGTCGTCTGCTCGTAGCCGCGCTCGACGAAAAGACGCATCGCGACGTCGAGAATGCGCGCGACCGTATCCTCTGGATGCCTACCCCTTGCCATGGTCGACCACCTTCCATTACATACCGTTGGTATGTATAGTAGTTCTGCGATGGCGACGGAGCAAGATGCCACCTACATCACCGGTTCCGGCAACGACGCGACGCGAAAGCTCGCGCACACCAGGAGCCATAACTAGACGCACGCACGCCCCTGGCGCTACACTAGCGAAGACATATTCGCCCCCTTCTCCGGATGGGGGCGGCGCGCGAGCGCTCACGTGCCGGCACCGTAGGACGTTGAAGGTGGCCGGCGGGTGGGCGCTCGTTTTCATAGCGCCCGATGGGAACAGGAGTTGCATCATGAAGAAGTTCGTCACCGACACCTCGTTTTGGGAGCTCTTCGATGGCGCGTCGTTCGGCGTCGTGGTC
>USLT01000204.1 GCA_900555585.1 uncultured Collinsella sp. | reverse complement strand
CATCGAGGGCGCAAGCGAGGGACGTGGCCTTGGACACCAGTTCCTCCGCCACATCGAGCGCACCGCGCTCATCCTGCACGTCGTCGATATCAGCGGCGGTTTCGAGGGTCGCGACCCGCTTGAGGACTATCGCATCATCAACGACGAGCTGAAGGCGTATGCTCCGGAGCTTGCCGAGCGACCGCAGATCGTCATCGCCAACAAGTGCGATACCAGCGGTATGGGGGAGCGCGTCGCCGAGCTCAAGCGCGCCGCGCTCGATGATGGCCATGAGTTCTTCGCGGTGTCGGCCCTCACCGGAGCAGGCCTCCAGACGCTCATGCTGGCCTGCGGCGAACGAGTCGCCGAGCTCCGTCGCGTCCTCGCTGAGACCGCCGACGCCCCCGAGCTCGATGAGGGCAAGTGGGACCGCCGCCGTCAGCAGCGCGACCGCCGATTCCAGGTCGTGCGCGAGGACGAGCATGCTTGGCGCGTTGTCGGCCGCGGTATCGAGCGCCTCGTAGTCCAAACCGACTGGGAGAACGAGGAGGCCGTCATCTTCCTGCAGCATCGCCTCGATCGCATCGGCGTCGACTCCGCGCTCGCCAAGGCGGGGTGCCGCAACGGCGATGAAGTCAGAATCCTCGGCTACGCTTTCGATTTCGAGGGCGCCGAGGCTCCGATCGAAGACGCCGTAGACGAGGAGTTCATCATGGCGCTCGAGGAAGACGGGGTTGAGGAGTAGATGTCGGCGCGTGCCCCGCAGGGGCTGCCCGATTTGGGCTCCGATCCTCTTCGCGAGTATAGGCTCGGCATTATGGGAGGCACCTTCGATCCCATCCATTACGGCCACCTCGTTACCGCGGAACAGGCAAAGGATGCCCTCGACCTCGATGTCGTTCTCTTCATGCCGGCCGGCAGCCCGGCATTCAAGGAAGATGAAGATGTCTCGGGGGCGGAGGACCGTTATGCCATGACGGTCCTCGCCACCGCCGCGAACCCCGATTTCATCGCGAGCAGGTTCGAGATCGATCGGCTTGGCACGACATACACCGTCGACACACTGCGAGAGCTTCGCTCGCATTACCCTGAAAACGTGAAGCTGTACTTCATTACCGGGGCAGACGCCATCAATGACATCGTCGCGTGGCACGATGCCGATTCCATCGCGGGTTTGGCCACTCTTATCGCGGCGACCCGGCCCGGGTACGATATCAACCAGTCCTGCGCTCGGGTCGAGGCCTCCGGGATCGCCTTCGATGTCCGCTACATCGAGATTCCGGCCCTGGCCATCAGCTCGACCGACATTCGCGACCGCGTCGGACAGGGCAAAAGCGTTCGGTACCTGACATCCGAGTCGGTTATCGGCTATATCAAAAAGAACGGTTTGTACCGCTCCGGCGGGGTCGCCGCGGACGGTTCTCGCATGGAGGCATCCTCATGATCAACGACGAGCAGCTTGGATCGCTGGAGGAGATGCGCAGCGCCCTTGAAGAGCGGTTGGCGTCAAAGCCGAAGCGCTATACCCATTCCTTGGGCGTCGCGCGAACCGCCGTCGAGCTCGCGGTGACTTATGGTGTCGACGAGTATCCCGCCGCGGTCGCGGGGCTTCTCCACGACTGGGATAAGGTTCTGGACGATGCCGAGCTCCTGGCGCGCGCGGCGCAAGCCTCCCTTCCCGTGGCCGGATCCCCCTCGCTCGCCGTCGGATTGCTCCATGGCCCCCTCGCGGCCCAGGAGCTTCCCAGGGTGTTTCCCGGCATCACCGACGAGGTCCTGTCCGCGATCGCCCGCCATACCGTGGGCGCTACCGACATGTCGGATCTCGACATGGTCGTATTCGTGGCCGATGCCATCGAGCCCGGCCGACGAGGCGAGTATGCCGAGCGCCTCAGGTCCCTTGTCGGAGCCGTATCGCTTGAGGAGCTCTTTTTCGAGTGCTTCTCGCAGGGCTTGCTGTACGTGATATCCTCCGGCCGATATCTATATCCCACGGCGGTTACCATTTATAATCATTATGCGACCAAGCGTGCACGCTAGAAAGGCAACTATGACTGATTTGAACCTCGATAGGCGCGAGAGCTTCTCGGCCTCTACCGATCGCACCTCCGCGAGCCTCTCCTCGTCCGGTGTCGATGCCGCTTCCGTTGCGAAGGCTGCTGCTGCGGCGGCCGACGATAAGAAGGCCGAGGACCTGCTCGTTCTCGATCTTACCGAGCTTTCCGACGTCTGCGACTACTTCGTCATCGCGACCGGCACCAACTTCCGTCAGGTCGATGCGATCATCGATGAGGTCGAGGAGCAGGTCGCCCAGGCTTGCGGCGAGCATCCTTTCTCCATCGAGGGTCGCGACGAGCGCTCCTGGATCCTTATGGACTACGGCTCGGTCATCGTGCATGTCTTCACCCCTGAGGCCCGCGAG
>USLT01000203.1 GCA_900555585.1 uncultured Collinsella sp. | reverse complement strand
CCCGGCCCCCGCCGGCGACCCGGAGGTCCCGGCGACGCCTGGCGGCGCGGCCCCGTGCTGGGACGAGGTCTTCTCCCGCGCGGACGCCCGCGCGAGGGAACGGGCCGCTGGAAACGACCTGGGCATCGACGACGCCTGGAGCGGCGCGAAGCTGACCCGTTGGCTCGCCGGGGCGCAGCGCTGGCGCGTGCGCGACGGCGAGTACTTCAGCCGCGAGGAGCTCGGGGACTTCGAGCTCCTGCTCGAGGTGTGCCGCGAGGCGGGCGTCGAGCCGCTGGTGCTGGTGCAGCCCGTGAAGGGGGCGCTCTACGACCAGACGGTCTACACGCGCGAGGTCCGTGCCGAGTACTACGACATGGTCCGGGGCGCCTGCGAGCGCGCCGGCGTCGCCGTCGCGGATTTTTCCGGGCATGAGTACGATACCTATTTCCTGCGGGAGTATTCCCATCCGTCCGATCTGGGCGGGGCCTATTACTCGAAGGCCATCTACCGCTGGTTCACCGAGGGCGTGGTCGACACCTCGCCCGACCGCGCCACCGAGGGGACTTCATGACGTTTTACACTTCGGCATCGTTCTTCGCCGTCCTCGCATGCCTGGTCGTGCCGGCCGCCGCGTGCGGCGTGGCGGGCCGCGGGCTCAAGGCATGGGGCATGGCAGCCTCCGCCGTGATGGTCGCCTTCCTGTTCGCCGGCTCGCCCGTGCAGGCGGCGGCCTTCCTGCTGTTCCTCGCCGTCGCGTCCGCGGCGGCCTGGGCGACGCTCTCCAGCTGGCGGAGCGGGGCGAGGAGCATGGCCGTCTATCGCATCTCACTGCTGGCGACCGTCGCCCCGCTGGTCATATACAAGGTCGGCGCCGTCTTCGACCAGAACCTCCTGGCGTTCGCGGGCATAAGCTATGTCACGTTCAAGGCGGTGCAGGTGCTCATCGAGATACGTGACGGCCTCATCGAGGACCTCCGCCCGCTCGACTACCTGTACTTCCTGACCTTCTTCGCGACGATCACCTCGGGACCCATCGATAGGTCGCGCCGGTTCGTCGCCGACATCTCGCGCCAGCCATCGCGCGGGGAGTACCTCGACCTGCTCACGCGCGGCGTCATGCTGCTGTTGGTCGGAGCGGTCTCGCAGCTCGTGGTCGCCACGATCCTGCGCGCCGCCTACGATCCGGTCGCGGCATGCGAGGCCTCCTCGGCGCTCGGCCTGGTCGCGCGCCAGGTGGCAGCCGCCTACCTCTTCGGCCTCTACCTGTTCTTCGATTTCGCGGGTTACTCCCTCATGGCGATGGGCGCGAGCTACTGCTTCGGCGTGCGGACGCCGCGCAACTTCCGGGCCCCCTTCGCCGCCGTGGACATCAAGGACTTCTGGAACCGCTGGCACATCACCTTGTCGACGTGGCTGCGGGATTTCGTGTTCATGCGCTTCGTGCGGTGGGCGACGAAGCGCAAGGTCTTCGCCAGCAGGCTCTCCTGCGCGTGCGCGGCCTACGTCGTCGATATGGCGCTGATGGGCGCGTGGCACGGCCTGACGGTCGACTACCTGTCCTACGGCCTGTACCACGGCGCGCTGCTCGCGGCGACCGAGGCGTACCAGAAGCGCTCGGCATTCCATAAGCGCCATCGTAAGAAGGTCTGGTACCAATTGCTGTCGTGGTTCATAACCCTTCAGCTCGTCATCATCGGCTTCGCCCTGTTCTCGGGGCAGCTGCACATACTCGTGGAAAGGATCATCAATGGATAGCGAGAAGAACATCACCGAGATCGAGGGCCGGGTCATCGACCTGCTCGTCGACATCTGCGACGACGAGGCGGTCCGCGAGGAGCGCGACGTCGACCTCTTCGACGCGGGCCTGCTCGATTCCCTTGCCGGAATCGAGGTGCTCGTCGCCATCGAGGAGCGCTTCGGCATCGAGATCGCTCCGACGGAGGTGGAGCGCGACCAGATGAACACGGTGAACAAGATCATCGCGCGGATCGCGGAGCGGATCTGATGGACGCGCGCATCTCGTGGCGGGAGCATCCCGTGAAGGCGGCGGAGAGGAGGCTGGAGCCGCTGCGCGACTGGTTCTTCTCGGATTCCTGGAGCGCCGCCGCGGCATGGCTCGCCCTGGCGATCTGCCTCATGGCGGTGCTGGCGTGGTTCTTTCTGCTATCGCCCTACGGCGCTCCGGCGGAGCCCGTCTACGCGGCGTACTGAGCGCCCCTCCCCGCGGCGGGCGACCTATAAAGAGGGCCCCGTCCCATCCCCTTCGGTGCAAGGGGAGGGACGGGGCCCTGCTCGCTTTGGGCGCGGGGCTAGTTGGCGTAGACGCCCGCGGTCCAGCTTCCCATATCCTCGATGCGGATGACGTTGGCTGTATCGACGCCGTCGAGGGCGGCCGAGAGCTCGCCCTCGCGGACGGGTTCCGTGACGAGC
>USLT01000202.1 GCA_900555585.1 uncultured Collinsella sp. | reverse complement strand
GCTGTGGTTCGGCTACGGCATGCTGCCGAAGGTCGTCTTGATCGTGGTCGCCACGTTCTTCCCGATCACGGTCGGATTGCTCGGCGGCTTCAAGTCGGTCGATCCCGACGAGATCGACCTCATGCGCTCCATGGGGGCGTCGCGCTGGCAGATCATGCGCCACGTCAAGATTCCGGCGGCCCTGCCGCAATTCTTCAGCGGCCTCAAGATCTCGGCCGCGTACGCCATCGTCGGCGCCGTCATCGCCGAATGGCTCGGTGGCTTCTCCGGCCTGGGCGTCTATATGACGCGCGTCCGCAAGGCGTACTCGTTTGACAAGATGTTCGCGGTCATCTTCCTCATCTCCGCCCTGAGCCTCGTGCTCATGTGGGCGGTGGAGGCGTTGCGCCGCATCGCTATGCCCTGGGAGCGCTTCGAGCGCGGCCAGGGGGAATAGGAGTTTCCCATGAACGCCAAGAACAAGCGCGAGCTCGCCTCCCGTGCGCTCGCCGCATCCTGCACGCGCCGCAACTTCATGCGCATGGGCCTGGCAGGCGCCGGCCTGGCAGGCGCCTCCGCGCTCGCCGGCTGCTCCGGCAGCGCCGCCCCGTCCGGCTCCGCGCAGAAGGGCGGTGGCCTCAAGAAGATCACCTTTGCCCTCGACTGGACGCCCAACACCAACCACACGGGTCTCTACGTGGCCCAGGAGAAGGGCTACTACAAGGACGCCGGCCTCGACGTCGAGATCCTGCAGGCGCCCGAGAACGGCGCGGACGCGCTCGTCGCCGCGGGCGACGCCCAGTTCGGCGTGACCTTCCAGGACACCATGGCGGCCTATGTGTCCGGCGACGCGCCGATGCCCGTCACCGCGGTCGCCGCGATCATCCAGCACAACACCTCGGGCATCATCAGCATGAAGGACAAGGGCATCACGAGCCCCGCCGGCATGATGGACCACACCTACGCCACCTGGGAGCTGCCCATCGAGCAGGGCGTCATCCAGCGCTGCGTCGAGGCGGACGGCGGCGACTTCAGCCGCGTGAAGATGATCCCCTCCACGGTCACCGACGAGGTCACCGCGCTCACCACCGACCAGGTCGATAGCATCTGGATCTACTGGGCATGGGCCGGCGAGAAGTGCCGCCTGGCGGGCCTCGACACCAACTACTTCGCCTTCGCCGACATCGATCCGGTCCTCGACTTCTACACGCCGGTCATCATCGCCGGCAACGACCTGATCGAGAGCGACCCCGAGACCGTCAAGGCGTTCATCGACGCGACGCGCGCGGGATACGAGGACTGCATCAAGGATCCCGACGCCGCCGCCGAGATCCTGCTGAAGGCCGCCCCCGAGCTCGAGCCCGAGCTCGTCCATGCCTCGCAGACCTACCTCGCCGAGCAGTACCAGGCCGATGCCTCCATGTGGGGCCAGCTGGACCAGCAGCGCTGGGACGACTTCTTCGGCTGGGTCACCGAGCAGGGCTTCGCCGCGCCGATCGATCCCGGCGCCGGCATGACCACGGAGTTCATCGGCGCCTAGCGCCGTTCCTCGCCATGCGCGGGCGCCCGTGCCGACCCGGGCGCCCGCGCGTATCCTGATGGGTCGCGACGGGAGTGGGTTCGTTGGCAAAGCTGGTGATAGACGGCGTCTCGCAGGGCTTCGGCTCGGTGGACGTGCTGGAGGATATCGACCTGGTCGTCGAGTCCGGGCAGGTCGCCTGCTCGGCCCGTCGGGTTGCGGCAAGACGACGCTGTTCCATGTGGTGGCGGGCCTCGCCGCGCCCCGCGCGGGCCGCGTGTCGCTCGATGGCCGCGATATCACCGGCCGGCCCGGACAGCTCGCCTACATGCTGCAGAAGGACCTGCTCCTGCCCCATAAGACCATCCTCGACAACGTGTCGCTCCCGCTCGTGCTCAAGGGCGTCCCGCGCGACGAGGCGCGCGAGGAGGCGAGCGGCATGCTCGGGCTCTTCGGCCTGGACGGCACGGGGGGCAGGTGGCCCGCGGAGCTCTCGGGCGGCATGCGCCAGCGCGCCGCCCTGCTGCGCAGCTACCTGTTCTCGCGCGAGTTCATGCTGCTGGACGAGCCCTTCTCGGCGCTCGACGCCTTCACGAAGGCCGATATGCACGCATGGTTCCTCGACGTGGTCGAGACCTGCGGCACGACGGCGCTCCTGGTGACGCACGATATCGACGAGGCGGTCAAGCTCGCGGACGTGATCTACGTGATGCGCGGCGCCCCGCAGCAGGGGGAGCCCGCGCGCATCGTGGGCAGCGAGCCCGTCTCCCGCCCGCGCTCGGAGCGCGACGGGTTCGCGCTCACGCCGGCGTTCCTCGAGCACAAGCGCCGCGTCCTCGACCTTCTGGGACGCTAGCCCCGGCTCTGGGTCCGGAAGGGTCTGGGCGCGGGGCGCCACGGGGCGCGCCGCCGGGC
>USLT01000201.1 GCA_900555585.1 uncultured Collinsella sp. | reverse complement strand
TGCCGACCAGAAGCGGGCCGTCGCCGCCGAGCGCCGCCATGACAGCGGCCTGCCCGAGTCCCGGATAGGAGAAGACCTCCTCGATGAGGACGGACCCGCCCACGACCTCGCCGATGCTCGCGCACTGGAGCGTGACCGCCGGCATCACGAGGTTGCGCAGCCCGTGGCGGCGAAGCAGCGTCCAGCCCGACTCGCCGCGAGCGCGCGCGAACCGCGCGTAATCGCTCGACAGGACCTCGATCGTCTTCTCGCGCGTATGCAGCGCGATGCCGGGGACGCCCGCGATGGAGAGGACGAGCGCCGGCAGCGCCATGTGGTGAAGGCGGTCCGCCAAGGTGACGCTCCCGGCGCTCGCGCCCAGCGGAACGGAGAAGCCCAACGGGAACCAGCCGAGCCAGACGCCGAACACCGTCAGCGCCAGCAGGGCGAGCCAGAACGCCGGCGTCGCGGCGAGCAGATAGCAGCAGGTCCGCACGCACCGATCGAGGAGCGAGCCTTCCCGGGACCCCGCGAGCACGCCGAGGACGAGACCGAGAAGCCCCGATACGGACCAGGCGGCGAGCAGGAGCCCGGTGCTGGCCGCCAGGCGCTCCCCTACCACCTGCACGACGGGCGCGTTGAAGCGCAGGCTCGTGCCGAGGTCGCCGTGCAGGGCGCCCGCGGCCCAAGCGGCGTACCTGCTCCAGATGGGCTCGTCCACGCCCCAGCGCGCCTCCAGCACCGCGCGCCGCTCGGCGCTCATGGACAGGTAGCCGACCTGTCCGACGTTGGCCTGGACGGGGTCGATGGGAGAGGCGCCGACCAGGAGGCAGGTGACGACGCTCACCGCGAAGAGCAGCAGGCAGAGCCGTGCCGCCTCGCGCAAGATTGATCTGGGGCCGCGGCGCGCGAACATGGGCTACGCCCAGGTCCAGCGGTCGACGTTGTTCACGAGGGACCAACCATGGCCGTGCGGATGGGGCTTTTGGCCCGCGACGTCGAGCCCCTTGCGCTTCCAATAGAGATGGTCGACGTTCGCGATCCAGGCCCACGTCGCCGCGCCCTGCGGGGCGACGCCTTCCTCGCCGTCCCACATGGCCTTCTTCCAATAGGGATAGGAGGCCTCGATATCGGTTTGCGCGAGCGCGCGGTCCAGATAGCCGTCGACGATCTCGCTCTCGTAGCCCGCGTAGTTGCCCCAACCGGTCGAGTAATGCAGCTCGTAGACCTCGACCGGCGCGTTTGACCCCCAGCCCCACAGGACCGGTTGCTCGAACTGGTGCTGGTAGATCTCGTCCCAGCTGCCGCCGCGCGGCGAGACCTCGATGCCGAGCCCGGCCATCTGGTTGGAGAACTCGTTGGAGATCGCCTGGCGGGAGGAATCGTCGGATGAGTACCACAGGTCGAAGGCCGCGCGCACGCCGTCGCGGACGCGCACGCCGTCCTCGCCAGCGATCCATCCGGCCTCGTCGAGCAGCGCCTTCGCCCGGGCGGGGTCGTAGTCGACCGCCATGTCGTCGCTCGACCAGGGCATGCCGTCGCCGACGCTGTAGGCGAGGGTGCCGTAGCCGTCGAGGACATGGTCGATCATCCGCTGGCGGTCGAGCCCCAGGTTGATCGCCCGACGGATGGCGACGTCGCAGGTGACGTCGTTGCCGGTATGGTAGGCGATATCCCCCTCGAGCACCTTGGTTCCCCCCGCGGGCTGCGTGGGCAGCGATACGCCGCGGGAATCGACGGTGCGGTAGGCGGCGAGCTCGTACCCGTCGACCGTCTGGTCCGAGAACGTGGGATAGGTGAAGGCGATGTCGACCTCCCCGGCGCGGGCGGCGGCCAAGGCGGCGTCCTCCCCCATGAAGGCCACGACGACGCGCTTCATGAGCGGCTCCTCGCCATAGTAATCGGGATTGGCCGCGAAGACGACCTGCTGGCCGCGGTCCCATTGCTCGAGCATGTAGCGCCCCGACCCGATGGGCTTCTGCCCGTACCCCTCGCCGTAGGCGTGCTCGGGAACGATGCCGAGCACGGCGAGCGTGTAGAGCAGCGCGTTATAGGGCTTGGTCAAGTGCAGCTCGAGGCTGTAATCGCCGGTCTGCACGGCCTCGCCGACCATGGAGAGGTCCGCCTCGGACGTATCGCCCTTGGCGACGGAATTGATGGTGAAGACGACGTCCGCCGCGGTAAGGGGCTCGCCGTCGGTGAACTTGACGTCGTCGCGGATATCGAACTGCCAGGCGAGGCCGTCCTCGGAGCAGAGGTAGCCTGTGGCGAGGTCGTTGACGAACTCCATCTGGTCGTTGGTGGTCACCAAGGTGGACTGGATCAGGGGCTCGTGCACGTGCTCGCCGGCCCCCCACCCCACGAGCGGATCGAAGCCGGCGGCCGGTTCCGAGGAGGGCGTCATGGTGATTACCACCTGGCTTACGCCGTCGGGAC
>USLT01000200.1 GCA_900555585.1 uncultured Collinsella sp. | reverse complement strand
AAGGTGCTCGCCGCCGGAAACGACGGCTTCCCGCTCAACATCTCCTTCACGAGCAACCGCCTCTTCGAGCTCTCCAAGATGGACGGCGCCATCGTCATCGACGAGGACCTCACCCAGATCCTGCGCGCCAACTTCCACCTCAACCCCGATCCCTCGCTGGCGACGAGCGAGACGGGCATGCGCCACCGCACCGCCGCGCGCATGTCGGTCCTGACCGACGCCATCGTCATCTCCGTCTCCGCCCGCCGCGCCGTCGTCAACGTCTACGTGCACGGCAAGTCCTACCAGCTGCAGTCCGTCTCCAACATCATGGCGAGCGTCAACCAGCTCGTTGCGACCCTGCAGACCACCCGCGCCTCGCTCGACCGCTCGCTGCTGCGCCTCACCGCCCTCGAGCTCGACGACTACGTCACCCTCGCGGATATCACCAGCATCTTCTCGAGCTTCGAGATCATGCAGCAGGCCAAGGACGAGCTGGAGGACCGCATCGAGGAGCTCGGCGTCCAGGGCAAGCTCGTCCGCATGCAGCTCGAGCAGCTCGCGGGCGACAGCATGGACGATGAGTACAACCTGATGATCCGCGACTACGCCGCCGACTCCTCCGAGGAGAACGCCCGCGCGATCCGTCAGCGCTTCTTCGAGATGACCGCGCAGGACCTCACCAACCCGACCCGCGTGGCCGAGGTGCTGGGATACGACGACCTGGACGAGGACTCCGTGCTCACCCCGCTGGGCCTGCGCACGCTCTCGCGCGTGTCCGTCGTCCGCGACGGCGTCGCCGAGAAGATCGTGGACGAGTACGGCTCGCTGCAGGACCTCATGGACGATATCCGCAAGGATCCCGAGCGCTTGGGCGACTTCGGTGTCAACAACCCCGCCATCCTGGCCGACTCGCTCTACCGCATGCAGGGCAAGCGCGGGGGTGCGGCGTAAACACGATGCTCGCTTCCAAGGTATGCGCGGTGGTCGTCGCCGGCGGCTGCGGCTCGCGCTTCGGTAATCCCGGCGGCAAGCAGCTCGTCAACGTGGCGGGCCGCCCGATGATGACCTGGTCCATCATGGCGTTCGACCGGTCGATCTTCGTCGGGCACATCGTCGTCGTCTGCCCCGCGGAGCGCCGCGCGGAGATGAGGCGCCTGGCGATCGAGCCCTTCGAGTTCGCCACGCCCATCACGTTCGCCGACGCGGGCGAGACGCGGCAGGACTCGACCCGGGCCGGCATCGAGGCCGTCCCGATGGGATTCGAGTACGTCGCGATCCACGACGGGGCCCGCCCCCTCATCACCACCGAGGCGATCGACAACGCGATCTCGGCGCTCGCTTCCGATCCCGCGCTCGACGGCGTGGTGTGCGGGCAGCCCGCGATCGACACGCTCAAGATCGTCGATGGCAGCGATATCGTCGAGACTCCGCCCCGGAGCATGTACTGGGCCGCGCAGACCCCTCAGATCTTCAGCGTCGACTCGGTGCGCCGCGCGCATGCGGCGGCCATCGCCGAGAGCTTCGTCGGGACGGACGACTCCTCGCTCGTGGAGCGCATGGGCGGCACGGTGCGCTGCGTGGAGAGTCCCCGCGACAATCTCAAGGTCACCGTTCCAGAGGACCTGCGTCCGGTGACCGCCATCCTGCTCGGCCGCATGAGCGATGCCGAGAGCGCGCAGGATACGGGTATGATGAGGCGGATGCCCTAGCACGCGTGCGCCCGCGGCAAGTTAGATTCGGTTTCCAAGGAGGTGCCCATGGCATCGAGCCTGCGCATCGGACACGGCTACGACGTCCATCGCCTGGTAGAGGGCCGGCGCTGCATCATCGGCGGCGTCGACATCCCGCATGAGAAGGGCCTGCTGGGCCATAGCGACGCCGACGTGCTCGCGCACGCCCTGGCCGACGCCGTCCTCGGCGCCTGCCGCGGCGGGGATATCGGGAAGCTCTTTCCCGATACCGACCCCGCCTACGAGGGCGCGGACTCGCTGGTGCTGCTCGCCAGGGTCATGGACCACGCACGCGGCCTGGGCTACGAGTTCGTCGACGCGGACTGCACCCTGGCATGCCAGGAGCCCAAGATCGGCCCGCATCGCGAGGCCATGCGCGAGAACCTCGCGCGCGCGATCGGCTGCCCGGTGGAGAGCGTCGGCGTCAAGGCGACCACGACCGAGCGACTCGGCTGGGAGGGCGAGGGCGAGGGCATCGGCGCCTGGGCCGTCTGCCTGCTGGAGCGATGTATCTAGAAGGGTCGATCCAGCCGACCGTCTCCCATCCGCAGCGTGCGGGCGGGATCCCCGCTTTTCGATGAAACGAATACACTTGCGACTCCAGAGGAGATGCATATGAAGATCTACAACAGCGCTACCCACCAAAAAGAGGACTTCCGCCCCATCGAGGAGGGTAAAGTCCGCATGTACGTGTGCGGCCCCACCGTCTACGACA
>USLT01000199.1 GCA_900555585.1 uncultured Collinsella sp. | reverse complement strand
CCGGTTCCGGCGTGCCGCTGGCCGGCCGCTCCACCTGGTCGACCCTCTCGACGTTCACCAAGGACCACCTCGTCGTCGACTGCCACTGCGGCGGCCAGCTCGGCGCCACCCTCAAGTACTCCGGCCATGACGGCCTGATCATCGAGGGCAAGTCCGACAAGCCGGTCTACATCCTCATCGAGGACGATAAGATCTCGATCGAGGACGCCTCCTCCCTGTGGGGCAAGGGCACCCGCGAGACCACCGAGGCGCTGTGCAAGAAGCACGGCCTCGAGTGCTGCGTCGCCACCATCGGCCCCGCCGGCGAGAACCTGCTGCCCTACGCCTGCGTCATGAACAGCCGCTCGCATTCCGCGGGCGCGGGCCTCGGCGCCGTGGGCCTGCTGCAGAAGTTGGTTGGTCTCGAGGAGGACGCGGGTGCGGAAGGCGTTTTTGGCTGATGCGCGGGCGTTGTCGGCGATGCGCGCGGTGAGCTCGGCGGCGACCATGGCGGTCGCGAACATGATAGCGAAGGTGACGAGGTAGCTGCGGTCGTAGCTATCGAGCGAGAACAGGGGCGTGACGAAGCAGAAGTTGTACAGCACCACCGAGAGGATGCTCGACAAGATCGTGCAGATGCGCCCCGTCGTGGTGACGGCGGTGAGCAGTGCGGTGAGGATGTAGAGGGAGATGATGCTCGAATCTGCGAATCCCAGGCGATGGAAGAGCGCGCCGATCGCCGTAGCGGCGAGGGAGAGGCCGAGCGTGCGCAGGACATCCCGTCCGCTGGGCGGCTGGAACGCGGAGGGCTCGCGCTGCGCGGCCGGTCGCGGCACGGGCTCGGCTTGGTCGGGGATGATGTAGATATCGAGGTTCGGGGCGATCGAGATGAGCTGCTCGACGAGGGACTTGCGGCCGAAGAGCGCTTGGCGCATGCCGTGCGGCTCGCCCGAGCGCCCCATGACGATCTTCGAGATGCCCGAGAGGCGAGCGAACTCGGAGATCTGGAACGCTATGTCGTCGCCGTAGACGGTCTCCATATGGGCGCCGAGCTGTTCGGCCAGCGCGATGTTCGCCGCGAGCTCGGCGCGCTCGTCGTCGTCCATGGTCTGCGTGCGCGGGCTCTCCACGAAGAGCGCGACGAGCTCTCCGCGGAACGCCTTCGCCATACGCGAGGCGGCGCGGACGATGCGCGGATTCGTAGGGGCGGGGGAGACGCAGACGAGGATGCGCTCGCTGGTGTAGTAGTCGCGGTTGCCCAGTACACGCGCGGCGTCGGCGAGCCTTCCGGTGCGGTCGGCGCAGCGGCGCAGGGCGATCTCGCGGAGCGCTGTGAGGTTCTCGACGGTGAAGAAGTTGCGCTGCGCGCGGTCGGCTTGCGGGGCGCGGTAGACGAGGCCTGCCTTCAGGCGCTCGAGCAGGTCTTCGGGCTCGATGTCCACGAGCTCGACCTGGTCGGCGTCGTCGAAGATGCGGTCGGGGATGCGCTCGCTCACGATGATCCCCGTGATGGCGGCCACCATGTCGTTCAGGCTCTCTATATGTTGCACGTTGACGGTGGTGTAGACGTCGATGCCGGCGCGCAACAGCTCCTCGACATCCTGGTAGCGCTTTTCATGGCGGCATCCCGGCGCGTTGGTATGGGCCAGCTCGTCAACGAGGACGAGCTGGGGGGAGCGCACGATGGCGGCGTCGAGGTCGAACTCGGTGAGCGTGATGCCGTTGTGCTCGACGAGCTCGTGCGGAATCTGCTCGATACCCTCCATGAGGCGCGCCGTCGCGGGTCGCTCGTGCGGTTCGATATAGCCGGCGGCCACGTCCACGCCCCGCCGCTGCGCCTCGTGGGCGGCTTGGAGCATCGCATAGGTCTTGCCCACGCCCGCTGCGTAACCGAAGAAGATCTTGAGGTGTCCCCGGCGCGTGCGGGCCTCGGTCGAGGACGCATCGCGCTCGACGGCCTTGAGCAGCAGGTCGGGGTTGGCTCGGACGTCCGATGCGGTGCGCGGCATGGTGCGGCCTTTCTCGTGCAGGATGGTCGACGCCCGGTGCGGATGCGGTCCGGCCGGGGCGGTACAAGCGTCGAGTATAGTCTTCGTCATCCCACCGGTATAGCCATCTACCTGCATCTTTATGTCATCTTAAGGCCGAGGCGGCCAACCCTAATACCACCTTTATGCGCGAAGTCGTTTACTGATCATGTGCATCCGTTTGAAGGGCCGGGTGTACGAGGGCTATCCGCACTTGGAAAGGTTGGAAACATGAACGTCCTCATCCCGATCATCGGCATCACCTGTATCGGACTTTTGATCTACTACATCTACATTCTCATGAGGAGCGATTCGTAACCATTATGAATGCTGTGATTCAGTACGTACTGTACTTCGCCGTGCTCGTCGTCCTGGCCGTTCCGCTCGGGCGGTTCATGGCTCGTGTCATGGACGGCGGGCACACGTTTCTCTCTCCC
>USLT01000198.1 GCA_900555585.1 uncultured Collinsella sp. | reverse complement strand
AGCAGACCCTCCTCGTGATCACGCACGACGAGGACATTGCCCTGATGGCAGACCGCGTCATAGCGATCGAGGACGGTCGGATCGTCCGCGACGAGCGCAGGGCATGATCGGCCATGGGCACTACGGATAACCGCACCACCCTGAAGCGCCCCCGCGGCATCTTCGCGAGCGTCGCGCTCCGCTCCCTGCGATCGAACCGTACGCACACGGCAGTATCGATCATAGGCATCGCGCTCTCCTGCGCGCTCATAACGGCGATCTTCACGAGCGTCGCGACCATGTACCAGGGCCTGCTCGGCGCCGAGCTCGGACGCGACGGCGCATGGCAGGTCCGCATCAGCGACGCGGACGCGGCCGGCCGCACGGATATCGCCGAGGACGAGCGGGTGAGCGAATCCTACGTGCTGCAGACCTACGGCGAGGCGCTCATGCCGAAGAGTTTCGAGGGCTATTGGGGCCGCTACCTGACCCTTCAGGCATGGCCCACGGCAGACCAGGTCTCAGATCTGGTCCCGCTCCTGCGAATAGCGGAGGGCCGCGCCCCGCAGCGCCCCGGCGAGGTGGTCCTCAGCCGCGACCTCAAGGGGGCCACGGTCGAGAACGGCCAATGGCTCTACGACTCCCTGCCCACGAACGGCAGGGACGACGACGCGCCCAGGGTCGACTGGGAGGGACCCATCGACCTCGGGACCGAGCTCGACATCGCGCTCGGACAACGCATGTTCCGCGACGACATCAATGGCCGCGACCGCGGCCTCACTCCCTCGTCCAGCCTCTATACCGAGTCGGGGCCGGACGGAGACACCATTTCCGAATGGCTATCAGACGTGGGGCCGATCGACTCGTACACGGTCGTTGGATTCTACGATGCGGACGGCGAGTACATGCCGGAAATCTGGTCGAATAACGCCGGATACCTCGGATTCGTGCAAAAGGGATCGCTTGCCCCCCGTTCCGCCGACTACATCATCTCGACCGACCTCGACACGCGGAAAGCGATCGAGGAGCTCGCCTCTCAGTATTCCGATTCGCCACAGGGTGCCGAGACGGACCGGCTCCTCGGCGATACGACAGTCGAGCTTCACGACGCGCTGCTCAGGTACCAGGGCATGGTCGACGACTCCGCCATCTGGGGAACCCTCTACTCCCTTGCGGCCATCCTCTCCTGCGTCGTCGCGACGGCGTCCATCTCGCTCATCTACAACTCCTTCGCGATCGCCGTCACGGAGCGCACGCGCCAGTTCGGATTACTCGCCTCACTGGGCGCGAGCAGACGGCAGCTCAGGCGTTCCGTCTACTTCGAGGCGGCGGTGCTCGTCGCGATCGGGATCCCCTGCGGCCTCGCGATCGGACTCGCGGCCACCTCGGCGGTGTTCCATTTCGCCGGCGAGGGCGTCGGCATGCTCATCGACCAATACGCCTTCGGGCAGGCGGGGGTCGGCATCATCGTCATAAGCCCCGCGGTGCTCGCCGTCTCGGCGCTCCTGGCGCTCGCGACCGTTTTCGTCAGCGCCGCCGTTCCCGCATTCAGGGCGAGCAGGGTCCCCGCCATCGACGCGATCCGCCAGAATCGCGACGTTCGGCCGTCGCGCCGCGACCGTGCCCGCGCGCGGAGGAGGAGCCGCGGCAAGGGGCCGCTCGACTCCGTCCTCTTGAAATCGCTCGGGGTCCCCGCCCTCATCGCCCACCGCAACCTCTCCCGCGCGGGAAGCAAGGGGCGCGTCGCCGTGGCATCGCTGGGAATCTCCGTCGCGCTGATCATAATCTCCGGATCGATCTCGCACTACCTCGGCTACCTCGCGGGGGCTACGGAGAGCACGGGCAGCGACGTCGAGGTGTCCCTCGTGCGCGTGTTCACCGATGGCGAGACGACCCGGGACGGCGTCGCCGCCATCGACGCGGCATATCGGTCCTTGGCCGAGGTGAAGGGCGCGACCGGAGAGGGCTATGTCATCGACATTTCGCTCTACGGCAGCCTGGAGCCCGAGATGCTCAGGAAGGGTGCGATCGGGGACGGGCGGGATCCCGCGGAGGGCGGCGTCGGAGCGCAGGGCACGGCGTACGTCCCGATGCACCTCAGCTTCATCGATAACGCGTCCTGGAATAAGCTGCTCGAGGACAACGGGCTCGATTCCGAGCGCTTCCACGATTCCGAGCGGCCGCTGGCGATCGCGCTCAACGGGACGCGCTCGAGCGCCGGCGAGAAGATCGCCGTACATAGCCCCTTCAAGCGCACGGGCACCGCCACGCTGTTCACACGCATGGCGGAGCGCGGGCGGGCAGCCTTCACCTCGGTAACCGTCGACGCCCAGGGCCTCCCGCAGGCTGAGTACGAGCTGTATCGAAACCCCGACGAGGTCGATATCGACGAGGAGGGGAACGTCGAGGAGCTGATCGAGTCGGTCCCGCTCGACGAGGCGCTGCTCGACACGTACGCCCTGCCCGTCGGCGCGATCGTCGAGGAAGCCCC
>USLT01000197.1 GCA_900555585.1 uncultured Collinsella sp. | reverse complement strand
GGGCGGGCGCGGGAGCCGACTTCTCCCACGGGTACGCGGGACGCGAGGGCGCGGACGCGTCCCCTTGCGGGAGCGGAGCCGCCGGACGAGGCGCAGGGGCCGATCCGGCCCCCTGCCGACCTGCTATGTTCTTCTCCCACGGATAGGGCTGACGAGGCATGGCACACTCCTGCTACGCGCGTTTTTCATGGGCGCCGCCTGCGGGCAGCGCCATATGTTGAGCCGTATCAGTATACCGACCCATACGGACGCGGACCCGGCACCCGACCGGTGCCTACCGATTTCCCATGCCCGCGGGCGAAGGGACCCTACTCCCATGCACCCCAGACATCGGGCTGGTATCCGACGGTCGCCTGGCGCCCGTTGCGCACGATGGGCTCGCGCAGCACCTGCTGGTTCTCCAGCAGCTTCTCGAACTTCTGGCTCTCCGCCAGATAGGTGATGAGCGCGACCGCGTCCTGGTCCTTGGCCTCGCGGTCCAGCACGCCGTCGATACCGCCGACGCAGCGCATGACGCTCTCGAGCTCGCCCTTGCTCATCCCTTTCTCCTTGAGGTCGATGAACTGGAACTTGATGCGGCGCTCCTTGAACCAGCGCTGCGCCTTCTTGGTGTCGAAGCTCTTCTTGGTGCCGAAGATCTGTATGTTCATGGGGCGGCCCCTTCGTCTCGCTCGTGTTTCACGCAGCTCATTATCGCAAAAGAAACCCCCGGCGGCCCGCAAAGGACGCCGGGGCGGGAAAGCCGTCGGGCTCGTATATGGGATCCGCCGCTAGGCGACCATGAACGAGATGATGAAGGCGGCGTCGACCAGCCAGGTGAGCGGCTTGATCTTCTTGAGGTTGCCGGTGCAGGCGGCCATCACGGTGTAGGAGAGGAAGCCCAGGCCGATACCGATGGAGATCGAGTAGGTCAGCGGGATGCCGATGATGGTCATGAACGCCGGGATGCCGTCGAGCGGGTTGGAGAAGTCGATGTCGGCGACGACGTTCATCATCAGGAAGCCGACCATAACCAGCGCGCCGCAGGTGGCGGGGGCGGCGATCATCCCGACCAGCGGGGAGAAGAAGGCCGCGAGCAGGAAGATGAGGCCGGTCACGATGGAGGTGAGGCCGGTGCGGCCGCCGTCGGCTGCGCCGGCGGAGGACTCGACGAAGGTGGTGCAGGACGAGGCGCCGAGCAGGCCGCCGACGGAGGCGGCGAGGGAGTCGACGATCAGGATCGGACGGATGTCCTTGACGTTGCCGTCCTCATCCAGGAAGTCGCCCTGCTTGCCGACGGCGACGGCGGTGCCCATCGTGTCGAAGAAGTCGGAGAGCATGATGGAGAAGACGAAGACCAGCAGCGTCGGGTTGACGAAGACCTTGACGATGGCCATGCCGGAGCCGTCGGCGGCAGCCTGGAAGGGGGCGCCGAAGGTGCTGAAGTCGGGCATGGAGACGATGGCCTCGGGCAGATGGGTGACGCCCAGCGGGATGCCCGCGACGGCGGCGACGATGATGCCCCAGAGGATGTAGCCCTTGACGTTGAAGACGTAGAGCACGAAGGTCACGATGATGGAGACCATGCCGACGAGGAAGACGGGGTCGTACACGGAGCCGAAGGTGATGAGGGTCGCGTCATCGTTGACCACGATGCCGCCGTTGACGAGGCCGAGCAGCGCGATGAAGATGCCCAGGCCCACGGCGATGGCGTGGCGCAGGGAGACCGGGACGGCTTCCATGATGGCCTCGCGCAGGCCGCACAGGACGAGCGCCAGAATCAGCAGGCCCTCGAGCAGGATGACGGCCATGGCGACCTTCCAGTCACCGCCGGCGGCAGCGGTGAGGGAGAACGCGACGACGGCGTTGATGCCCATGCCGGAAGCGCAGGCGAGCGGGCGGTTGGCGAACAGGCCCATCAGGATGGTCATGATGCCCGCGGCGAAGCAGGTCGCGGTGACGGCGGCGGGCATAGGGATGCCGGCCGCGGCGAGCAGCGACGGATTGACGGCGATGATGTACGCCATCGCGAGGAACGTGGTGATGCCCGCTCGCACCTCGGTGCCCAGGCTGGAGCCACGCTCCGTGAACTTGAAGAATTTGTCCATGCTATCCCCTTCTATGGTGAACAAAAACTTCATAAGCATAGCAGAAAGCGGGCGTTTTATGCCCGCTAACTGCGACTTTGTTGCTAATTTCAATTGTATTCAGGACCCTTAGACCCCGAGCGCGCCCGATGACGTGCAGACCCTTACGCGAGGCCCATCGCGGGAGCGATCGCAAAGAAGTACGCGAGGACCAAGATGCCGAGCACGATGCGGTAGATGCCGAACGCGGTGAAGTCGTGGCGACGGACGAATCCCATGAGCCACTTGATGGCGGCCAGCGAGACGAGGAACGCGACGATGCAGCCGACCGCGAGGATGGCGATGCCGCTCGCGTCGAACACGCCGCCCTTGAGGAAGAACTTCACAAGCTTGAGGAAGCTCGCGCCG
>USLT01000196.1 GCA_900555585.1 uncultured Collinsella sp. | reverse complement strand
CCATGTCCATGAGGCAGACGGGCTTCTCGTCGCGGCCGAGCTCGTGGCGCATCTCGAGGTAGCGCTCGAAGGCGGCCTGGACGGCGGAGTCGTCGATCTCGATGTTCTCGAGGACGGTGCCGAAGGTGGTGTGACGGCAGTGGTCGGACCAGTAGGTGTCGATCACGCGGATCTCGGTGATGGAGGGGTCGCGGCCCTCATCGATGAAGTACTGCTGGCAGAAGGCGATGTCGGCGGCGTCCATGGCCAGGCCGCGCTCGGCGATGAAGGCGGCCAGGCCGGCCTCGTCGAGCTCGCGGAAGCCGTCGATGACCTCGACGGGCTCGGGGTCCGGGATCTCCTGGGTGAGGGTCTCGGGCAGCTCGAGCTCGGCGATGCGGGACTCGACCGGGTTGACGACGTAGCCCTTGATGGCCTCGAAGTCCTCGGCGGAGAGCTCGCCGGAGAGCAGGTAGACCTTGGCGGAGCGCACGGTGGGGCGATCGCCCTGGGAGATCAGCTGGACGCACTCGGCGGCCGAGGCGGCGCGCTGGTCGAACTGGCCGGGCAGCGCCTCGACGGCGAACACGGTCGCGCCGTCGTCTGCCGGCAGCTCGTCGTAGGAGAAGTCGACCTGCGGCTCGGAGAAGACGGTGGGCACGCAGCGAGCGAACAGCTCCTCGTCGATGCCCTCGACGTCATAGCGGTTGATGACGCGCAAGGCCGTGAGCGCCTCGATCCCCAGGGTGTCGCGCAGCTCGGCGAGCAGCTGCTTCGCCTCGACGTCGAACCCGGGTTTCTTCTCTACGTATACGCGAGAGACCATGTATGCCTGCCTTCCTGTCGGGATGCTCGCATGTCCGCTGGCGGCGGATCGGCGCGCGGGCGCGGACGCCGCGGGCGCCGCCTTGAACCAGACGGTTTATATAACTCCACCATGATACGACACGCGACCTGCCTTGTGGCGCGCCGCGCCGCGAAACACGCAGTATCTCGGCATGGCGGCTAGGCGCCATCGATACTGGGTATAGACCCTAGGCATCGTCTTCGGGAGGGGCGGGACCCCTCGGTTTCGGAAAGGGACCTCGCGTGTTCGATAAGCAGACCAAGCGGCTCGCCGCGCTCATAGCGTTCGGCGTGCTCCTGTACGCCGCCGTGATGAACTTCGGCGCCGTCTCCGCGGCGGTGGGATCGGTCGTCAACATCTTCTTCCCCGTGCTGCTGGGCCTGGGCGTCGCGTTCGTGCTGAACGTGCCCGTCTCGGGCGTCGAGCGGATGATCAGGGGGGCGCTCGCCCGCTTGTCGCCCAACCATCGTCCGAGCGACGGCGTCGTCACCTGGGCCAGCATCGCGGTCGTCGCCATCCTCGCGGTCACGATGCTCGTCCCCGAGCTCATCGCATCCGCCCAGACCATCTACCCGCTCCTCGTCGAGCGTCTGCCCGAGATCGAGCGCGGCCTGTCCGAGGCCGGCATCGATATCGACCGCATGCTCGCGAGCATCGCGCAAGGGGTCGAGAGCGCCGAGGCGGGCGGTATCGAGGGGCTCATGGACTTCGGCCTCGGCACGGTCGCCACATCGGTCTTCGCGGCAGCGCGCTCGACCGCGTCCGCGCTCACGGGGAGCATGTTCGCCTTCGTGATATCGGTCTACGTGCTATCGAGCAAGCGCCGCCTGTGCCGCCATGCGAACATGGTGCTCGACGCCCATGTCGACGACGCCGTCGCCGCCAAGCTGCGCCATGTGGCCGCCCTGGTGACCGAGACCTACTCCAAGTTCCTGTCCGGCCAGTGCCTCGAGGCCTGCATCCTGGGCAGCCTCATCTTCATCGCGTTCAGCATCTTCAACCTGCCCTATGCTGGCCTCATCGGCTTCCTGACGGCCATCTTCGCCTTCATCCCGTACGTGGGCGCCTTCGCCTCCTGCGCCATCGGCGCCTTCCTCACGCTGCTGGCGAGCCCCGAGCAGGCGCTCATGTGCATCATCGTGTACGTGGCGGTGCAGTTCGTCGAGAACCAGTTCATCTATCCCCATGTCGTCGGCTCCTCCGTCGGCCTGTCCGCGCTCTGGACGCTCATCGCCGCGCTCGTCGGCGGCAACCTCTTCGGCGTCGTGGGCATCGTCTTCTTCATCCCGCTCGTGGCGGTGCTCTACGAGCTCGCGCGCGAGTGGACCTACGAGCGCCTGGAGGCGCGGCACCGCCTCTAGCCGGTCCAGCCTCCCAGATTCATGCCCGGCGCCCGCCGCCCCGTCCGCGCGAGCGGGGGCGGTGGGCGCTTTCCTTGTTTCGCCGCGGCGGGCGCCCCCTTGACGGTCTTTATTTTCGTGCGAGAATAAATACCGCTTTAATTGCAGGTAAAAGGGGATGGAATTTGAACGATAGCGTCCAGACGGGAGATGCCTCGCGCCGCGGGCGGGGCCACGGCAGGCGGCGCGCGGAGGAGCGCGTCGGCATGGCCGAGCGCCATGCCGGCCTCGTCATCCTCCTCGGCGCCGTGCTCCTCGCCGCGCTCGTG
>USLT01000195.1 GCA_900555585.1 uncultured Collinsella sp. | reverse complement strand
GAACGCCGCCGTCCGCCGCGCCGGCTCCGCGGGCCCCGTCGCCGGCGCGCTGCTGGGCATCGTGCCCCAGTGCGGATTCTCGGCGATGGCGGCAACCCTGTACGCCGGCCGCGTGGTCACGCTCGGCACGCTCGTGGCCGTGTTCCTGTCCACCTCGGACGAGATGCTGCCCATGCTCCTCGCCGAGCGCGTCGAGCCCTCGCTGCTCTTCCGCGTCCTCGGCTCGCCGCTCTCGTCACCGGCGTCGCGGTCGACCTCGCGATCCGGGCCCTGCGGCAGAACGCCCGCGTCCATGCGCTCCTTCGCCGCACCGTGCTCAGCGTGCCCCGCGACGGCGAGGAATCGGACGTCGTCGACCAGATGGCGGAGGGCGGCGAGGACGCCTCGCGCATCTGCCGCCTCTGCGAGCAGGATCATTGCGGCTGCGGACATAAGCACCACCATGCGCACGGGCACGGGGACGGCCACGACCACGACCACGAGCCCCATGCGCACGGCGGCCACGAGCATGGCCACGACCACACCGCGCACGGCCGCGCCGGCGCGCTCGGCTCCATCGTGATGAGCGCCGCCTCGCATACCGTCCAGGTGAGCCTCTTCATCTTCCTGGTAACCTTCGCGCTCGTCGTGCTGCTCGAGACGGTGGGCGAGGGCGCGCTGGCGGCCTTCCTGTCCGGCAACCAGCTGCTCGCGGTCTTCGCCTCCGCGCTCGTGGGCCTGGTGCCCAACTGCTCCGCAAGCGTCGTCATCACGCAGCTCTACCTGGAGGGCGTGCTCGGCTTCGCGCCGCTCATGGCGGGCCTGCTCACGTCCGCCGGCGTCGGCTACCTGGTGCTCTTCCGCACCAACCGCCACCCGCGCGAGAACGCGGTCATCGTGTTCGGCCTTTTCCTGGTGGCGTGCCTCTGGGGCCTGCTCTTCTCGGCGCTCGGGCTGTAGCGGCGGGTCGCCTATCCTCTTAGCGCGTCGCGTAGGAGCTGGGCCAGGTTGCGCCGGAAGCGCTCGCGGTCGTCGTCGGTGAAGGCGGCGGGGCCCTGCGTGCGTCCACCGGCGCGGCGGACCTTCTTCTCCTCGTGGCGAATGAAGAGCTGCATATCGATGGTCGCCTTGCTGTAGACGTGCCCGCGCACGCCGATGGCGGCCGCGCCGCGTCCGAGCACCATGCTGGCGAGGCCGATGTCCTGCGTGACCACCACGTCGCCAGGCTGCAGCCGCTCGACGATGGCGAAGTCCGCGCTGTCGGCGCCGCATGATACGTCGAGGGTCTCGGCCCAGAAGCCCGGGTGCGAGCCGTCGCGACCGCGGGCGTGCTCGGCGTCGCGCGGGTCGTCGCGTCGGATACGGCGGGCGAGGTTCTGCGTGGAGTTGCCGGCGATCAGCACGGGCACGCGCGCCTCTCGAGCGCACGCGAGCGCCTCCCGCGTGACCGGGCATGCGTCGGCGTCGATGATGAGGGTGGGCATAGGTGCCTCCTTGATTGGCATATCTATAAACAGTTTATAGATATGCTATAATAAATAGCAAGTATTTATAGTAATGCAGAAAGGGGGTTAGATGCCCACAGAGCAAGAAGTGCGACATGTCCTCAAGCGCCTTAAAAAGGATGGCTGGCAGCTCGATAGCGGTAAGGGAAGCCATGTTGTTGCCCGCAAGGACGGGCATATGCTGACGGTTCCCACTGCCAAGCGGGAGATTCCGATTGGTACGTATCGGAATATAGCTAAAGGGGCTGGCTGGATGTAGCACTTTGCTTGAAAGGGGATAAACGTAATGGAGAAGTATATCTATCAAGTTGTGTTGACTGCCGATGAAGAGGGCGGTTTCGATGCGTCGGTGCCTGACTTGCCGGGCTGCTTCAGCTTTGGCGATACGCGGGAGGACGCTATAGCGATGGCTGCCGACGCCGCGAAGACGTACGTGGCGTCCCTCCTGCTTCATGGGGATCCGGTTCCTGCCCCCGCTACCCACGAGGTCGAGGGGGCTGCATTCATGGTGTATTTTGAAGTGGATGCTGACTATATCGTCGAAGGTGAGACGGTATCCGCTGCCGAGGCGGCGCGTCTTCTTCACGTGAGTCCGGGCCGTGTGACGCATATGCTCGATTCCGGCATTCTCAAGGGCTATAGGCTTGGGCGCCGGACTTACGTTTCGGTTGATTCGATTAACGAGCGTCTGATATCAAATCCAGGTTCCGGAAGGCCGCGCGCGGCGCTGGCATAGATGCCATGCAATTTCGTCCGCTCCGCCATGGACGCTGGCGGGCATTTTGATCCTGAGTTCCCAATAATGCCGATCTTTACGGAGCGGCATTGGCTCGCATGGCGACAGATGGCAAAAAGAGAGGCGCGCATCGGCATGAAATCCGATGCGCGCTGCAGGCTTTAGACGATGTTCAAGAATTTGGGGAGCAGTATAGCCACATCGTTTTTATGGCTGTTGAGTGTGGCGTAATCCCCGCTGTCGAAAGCTTGGACCATGGCGTCCAAGTGCTTGTACGTT
>USLT01000194.1 GCA_900555585.1 uncultured Collinsella sp. | reverse complement strand
CCATGCCGCTGGATACCACCGACCAGGACCTCATCTGGGTCGGCCGCGTGCGCCGCGACATCTCCAACCCCGACGCCCTGCGCGGCATCACCTTCTGGTGCTGCGGCGATCAGATCCGCAAGGGTGCGGCGACCAACGCCGTCCAGATCGCCAAGCTCCTCTGCGAGTAGGGGCTGCTGCCAGCACGAACGAGGGTTGCTGCCGGAATGAACAAGGCCCGCTTGCCATATGCGGCAGGCGGGCCTTCGCGTGGCTAGACGGTGTCGAGCCGGTCGTGGTTGACGGGCCGGTAGAAGAGCTCCCGCACGGCCGCGGCGTCGCGCGACTGGCCGAGCGCCCACATGGTCTTGGCGACGAGCGCCTCGGTGGTCATGTCGCCGCCCTTGAGGACGCCGGGATGCTCGGCGTAGGCGCGGCCGACCTCGTAGACGCCCAGGTCGAGACCCTCCTCGGGCACCTGGGTGGTCATGACGATGGTGCGGCCCGAGTCGACCCAGTCGAAGATCGCCCGCTGGTAGGTGCGCGCGCCGTCGGCGCCGAACTCGGGGATGCCGCCCATGCCGAAGGTCTCCAGGATGACGGCGTCGTAGTCGGGCGCCAGCAGCTCGAAGACGCGCGGCCCCAGGCCGGGCGTGAGCTTGAGCACGCAGACGCGGTCGTCGATGCTGTCGTAGAGGCGCGGTCCGCCGGCGTACTCGGCCCCGGGCTCGGATGCCGCGGGCGGCATGTCGGCCGCGAAGGCGCCGCTGCGGATGATGCGGTCGGTGCGGATGTAGGCGAGGGAGGGGTAGTTCACGCTGGCGAACGCGTTGAAGCTCATGGTGCGCTGCTTGCGGGCGCGCGTGCCGGCGATGGCCTTGCCGTTGAAGACGATCGAGACGTCGCGGGAGCGGTCGTCGATGGCGTACAGCAGGCTCTGGTAGAGGTTGAGCTTGGCGTCGGTGAAGGGGTTGCCCATGGGCTGCTGCGAGCCGGTGAGCACGATGGGCTTGGGGCTGTGCTGAACCAGGTAGGAGAGCGCGGCGGCCGTGTAGGACATCGTGTCGGTGCCGTGCAGGATCACGAAGCCGTCGTGGTCGTCGTAGCCCTGCGCGATGACGTCCTTGATGCGCATCCAGTCGCGCGGGCGCATGTTGGTGCTGTCGATGTTCATGGGCTGCACGATATCGAGCTCGCACAGGCCCTCGATCTGCGGGACGCAGCGGGCGAGCTCCTCGCCGGTGAGCGCGGGCGACAGGCCGTTGCCGTCCTCTGCCGAGGCGATCGTGCCGCCGGTCGCTATGAGCAAGATCTTCTTCATGGTCATCCCATCCTGCCGGTTTCCAGGGCTCCTATTGTACGCCTTCGGGTGCGGCCCGCGCGTCCGTGGCCCGGGTCGTGGAGCCGGCGTGATGCCTGGTTGCAACTCGTGTGCAGATGCGCCGCGCGCGTCCCACATGCATGGCGAACGTGTATGATATGACGGTCAAAATCGCCTGGTGGACGCCGGCTCCCGGTCGGTGCGCCCGCGGGCATGCGACTGCTCTGAGATCCGATTGCGAGGAGACCCATGTCCCATAACGCCAATCCCGGCACCGCGACGGTGCTCGTGCTCGACTTCGGCGCGCAGTACGCGCAGCTCATCGCCCGCCGCGTGCGCGACCTGCACGTCTATTCCGAGATCGTCCCCTGCGACATCTCCGTCGACGAGATTCGCCAGATGGCGCCCGCCGCGCTGATCCTGTCCGGCGGCCCGGCCTCGGTCTACGCCGAGGACGCTCCCACCGTCGACCCCGCCATCTACGAGCTCGGCCTGCCCATCCTGGGCTTCTGCTACGGCCACCAGGTCACCGCCGTCGCGCTCGGCGGCGAGGTGGGCCACTCCGAGGTGGGCGAGTACGGTCCCGCGGCCATCGAGCGCGACCGCGAGAGCGCGCTGTTCAACGCCACCCCGCTCGAGCAGACCGTGTGGATGAGCCACCGCGACGCGGTCTCGCGCGTGCCCGAGGGCTTCTCCGTGACCGCGAGCACCGACGTGTGCCCGGTCGCCGCGATGGAGGACGCCGAGCGCCGCATCTACACCACCCAGTTCCACCCCGAGGTCAAGCACACCGAGTACGGCCAGCAGCTGCTCCGCAACTTCTTGTTCGAGATCTGCGGCATCGAGGCCAGCTGGACCATGGATAACCTGGTCGAGACCATGACCGAGGGCTTCCGCGCCGCCGTGGGCGAGGACCGCGTGATCCTGGCGCTGTCCGGCGGCGTCGACTCCTCCGTGGTCGCAGCCCTCGGCGCCCGTGCCGTGGGGCGCCAGATGACCTGCGTCTTCATCAACCACGGGCTTCTTCGCCGTGGCGAGCCCGAGCAGGTGGAGGAGGTCTTCACCAAGCAGTTCGACGTCGACTTCGTGCACGTGCACGCCGAGGCCCGCTACGCCGCGCTGCTCGACGGCGTGACCGATCCGGAGGAGAAGCGCCGCATCATCGGCACGCAGTTCTGGAACGAGTTCTTCGCCGTGGCCAA
>USLT01000193.1 GCA_900555585.1 uncultured Collinsella sp. | reverse complement strand
GTGCGCGGCCGGAATGCACGCGACCACACATTGAGATGGGAGATCCATGAACGTCCTTGTTGTCAACGCTGGCAGCTCCAGCCTGAAGTACCAGCTTCTCAACACCAAGTCCGGCGAGGTCTTCGCCAAGGGCAACTGCGAGCGCATCGGCATCGATGGCTCCTTCATCGGCCACGAGGAGATGGGCGTCAAGGGCAAGCTCGAGGTCGCGCTTCCCGATCACAAGACCGCCATCAGCCACGTCTTCGAGCTGCTGAAGACCGTCGATCAGCCCATCGAGGGCATCGGCCACCGCGTCGTCCAGGGCGGCTGGTACTTCCCCGAGTCCGCCGTCGTGACCGACGAGACCCTCGGCTGGGTCCGCGAGGTCGCCCCGCTGGCCCCGCTGCACAACTACGCCGAGGCCGACGTCATCGAGATCTGCCGCGACATGTTCCCCGAGCTGGGCAACGTCATCGTCCCCGACACCGCCTTCCACTACAACATGCCCGAGCACGCCTGGCGCTACGCCATCCCGCGCGACGTCGTCGAGAAGTACCACGTCCGCAAGTACGGCGCCCACGGCACCAGCCACCGCTTCATCTGGCGCTCCGTCAACGAGTTCCTGGGCGGCGAGGCCCACAAGGTCGTCAGCTGCCACCTTGGTTCCGGTGCCTCCCTGTGCGCCATCGAGGACGGCCAGTGCATGGACACCACCATGGGCCTGACCCCGCTCGACGGCCTGGTCATGGGCACCCGCTGCGGCACCGTCGACCCTGCGACCGTCTTCTACCTCAACCGCGTCGCCGACATGAGCATCGATGACATCGATACCATGATGAACAAGAAGTCCGGCCTGCTGGCCGTCTCCGGCGTCTCCTCCGACTCCCGCGACGTCTGCGCCGGCGCCGCCGACGGCGACGCCAACTGCGCCATGGCCATCGAGATGTTCTGCTACCGCACCTCCCAGCTTTTCGCCGAGATGGCCGCGTCCATGCAGGGCGTCGACACCATGGTCTTCACCGCCGGCATCGGCGAGAACTCCGACGAGCTGCGCGCCGGCGTCGCCGAGCGCCTCGGCTGGATGGGCGTCGAGATCGATCCCGAGCTCAACAAGGTCCGCTCCGACGAGCCCCGCGTGATCTCCACGCCCGACTCCAAGATCCGCGTCCTCGTGGTCCCCACCAACGAGGAGCTCATGATCGCCCTCGACGTCGAGGCCCTGCTGGGCTAAGGCGCCGTGCGGTCCTTGGAATCCGCAAACGAGAGCACCCTGCCGGCATGCGCCCGCAGGGTGCTTTTTTCTGACTGGGTTCGATGCGCTGCCGTTTTCGGCGCTCGCTCGGGGGCCGGCGCCTACTTCACGGTGAGCACGGGCACGTCTGCGGAGCGCAGCACGCCGTAGCTCACGCTGCCGAGCATACCGCGCAGGGCGCCCAGGCCGCGGCGGCCCATCACGATGAGGTCGCATCCGCGATCGGAGGCGTAGGTGCTGATGCCGTCGACGGGGGAGGGCGAGAGCTGGACCTCCATGATGAGGTCCGCCGCGATGTCGTCCATTCCCGCGCCGAGCACGCGGGCGATGTTCTCGCGAAGCTCCGCGTCGGACCGCTTGGCCATCACCTCGAGCATCTGCTCGTAGCCCTCGAAGTCGACGAAGGCGTCGCCGAAGGCCATCTGCGAGGAGACCATCGAGGGCGGCATGATGTCGTTGGAGACGACCATCACCACGTGGATGGAGGCGTCCGGGTCCGATCCGACCAGGTCGATCGCTAGATGCAGGGCGGCCTTCGCGTGCCCGGAGTCGTCGTAGGGCACCAGGACGTTCTTGAATAGCATGGGAACCCCTTTCCGTTGCGGGGTGCGACCGATCGCATCCCTTGACGCTGTTCTACCCTGGGAGCGGGGGATGGATTCAGCGCGGCGGGCCGGCGGAGCCCGCATTCCCGTCGGCGTATGTCCGTATTCGGGCGCTTCGGTCCGGAATCGATGATTAGCGGGCCAGGTTGCCAATAACTGCCGAATTTGAGCGGTTCGCCGAGCCGGCGGAATCGATGTATAAAAACTTAAATTACAGGTGTACGTATAACGTCACGCCGTGCCGGTCTCCGCGGCGACCTTAGGGCAAATTTCTTGGTGTTGAAACCGCATGGAGCCGTTGCCGAGAGGGAGGGGACTGCGCATTTTCGGCAGTTGCTGCCATTTACGGGATGAGGGCGCGGCGTTTCATCGCGACTCCAGCGAAGTCCAGCTTTCTCTATGTATCGTTGCGGTACTTTTATTCAAAACGCCTCAAAGAGAAGCGCCCGGCCCCGAAGATGGTTCGGGACCGGGCGCTCGTGCGCATATGTAGGGTGGGCTTGGCCTCTCAAGGGCGGCTCGTCAGCACCGTGCGGCGCGGTGTCGCGCTACTCGGCCATCTGTGCCTGGACGGAGGTGATGGCGACGACGCCAACGATGTCGTCGGCGGAGCAGCCGCGGGACAGGTCGTTCACCGGCTTGGCGATGCCCTGCAGGATGGGGCC
>USLT01000192.1 GCA_900555585.1 uncultured Collinsella sp. | reverse complement strand
GGCGCGTGCGCGGTCGATCGCCTGGAGCATGAGGTGCTCCTGCGCGTTGAAGGCCTCCTCGCCTTCGCCGCGCGCGACGGGGACCCATTGGCCGCTTGCGTCGAGCTCGCGCGCCTTGACGTTGTCGCGCAGCTGCGCGCTCATGTAGTCGCGCACCATCGCGCGGCACGAGGGGTCGAGCACGGGGTAGGCGATCTCGACGCGATGCTCGGTGTTGCGGGTCATCATGTCGGCGCTCGAGAGGTAGACGGTGTCCGCGTCCTCGCCGAACGCGTAGACGCGCGCGTGCTCCAGGAAGCGCCCGACGATCGAGCGGATGTGGACGTTCTCGGTCTTGCCCTCGATTCCGGGAACCAGGCACGAGATGCCGCGGATGATCATGTCGACGCGCACGCCCGCCTGGCTCGCCTCGGCGATCTTGTCGATGACCTCGCGGTCGGTGAGCGAGTTCATCTTGAAGAAGGCGTGGGCCGGCATGCCCGCGCGCGCCCGCGAGATCTCGCGGTTCAGGCCGTCCATCACGAGGGGTTTGAGTCCGGCCGGGGCGACGCCCAGGTAGCGGTAGTCGCCGCGGAGGTTGCCCAGGGTGAGGTTGCGGAAGAACGCGTTGGCGTCCTCGCCGATGCCCGGGTGCGCGGTCATGAGCATGAAGTCGGAGTAGAGGCGCGCGGTCTTCTCGTTGAAGTTGCCCGTGCCCAGCAGCGTGATGCGGCGCACGCCGCCCTGGTCGTGGTAGGTCAGCTGGCAGATCTTGGAGTGGCACTTGAAGCCCTCCGCGCCGTAGATGACGGTGCAGCCGGCCTCCTCCAGGCGCTCGGCCCAGGCGATGTTGTTGGCCTCGTCGAAGCGGGCGCGCAGCTCCATCAGGACGGTGACCTCCTTGCCGCTCTCGGCGGCAGAGATCAGCGACTCGCACAGGCGCGATTGGCGCGCGACGCGGTAGAGCGTGATGCGCAGCGAGATGCAGGAGTCGTCGTGCGCGGCCTCGTTGATGAGCCCGAGCAGCGTGCTCATGGACTCGTACGGGTAGAAGAGCAGCTTGTCGCCCTCGAGCACTTGCTCGCGCATGGGGGCGCCGCCGCGGAACAGCGGGCTGGGCTGCGGGGAGAACGGCGGGAAGAGCAGCTTGTCGCGCGTGGCCGCCGGCAGCTTGTCCTCGAGCGCGAAGATGTAGCCGAGGTCGAGCGGCATGTCGACGGGGAAGGTGGCCTGGGAGCCGAGGCCGAGCGCGCGGCGTACCACCTTGAGCGCGGCCTTGTCGAGGTCGCCGTGGACCGCGAGCACGACGGGCTGGAGGCGCAGGCGCTTCTTGAGCACCTTCTTCATGTGCTGGCGGTAGTCCTCGTCCTCCTCGACGCCCTCGCCGTCGGGGTCGATGTCGGCGTTGCGGGTGACGCGGATGACGGCGCCGTTCTGCGGCCGGTAGCTTCCGAAGCATGAGTCGAGGCAGGCGAGGATGACGTCTTCCAGCAGGATGTAGCGGAAGTGGTCGTCGTCCTCCGCGATGCGGACGATGCGCGGCAGCGAGGGCGGGACCTCGATGATGCCGAGCAGGTCGCCCTCGTCCTCGTTCAGCGACGTCAGCGTGCAGGCGATGTAGAGGGCGCCGTTGCGCAGGTTGGGGAAGGGATGGCGCGGGTCGATGACCAGCGGCGAGAATATGGGCGCGACGCAGCGGTTGAAGTAGCCGCGCACCGCGTCGCGGTCCGCGCCGATCAGGCAGGAGGGGTCGATGCGCTCGATGCCCTGCGCGCGCAGGAGCCCCTCGAGCTCGTGGAAGGAGGACGACGCCTTGGCGATGAGGCCCGGCAGCTCGGCGAAGACGGCGGAGACCTGCTCGGAGGGCGTCATGCCGCTCTTGTTGTCCTTCGGTTGGTGCTTGAGGGTGGCGAGGCTCGTCAGGCCGCCCATGCGGACCATGAGGAACTCGTGCATGTTGCTCTCGAAGATCGAGATGAACTTCAGGCGCTCGAAGAGCGGCACGGTCTCGTCGAGGGATTCCGAAAGGACCCGCTCGTCGAAGCGGAGCCATGACAGCTCGCGGTTCTGCGTGTAGCTCAGGTCGCGTTCGGGTCGATGCTGCGTGGTGTTCATGGTGCGCCTCTCCTCGCGACGTGATGCGCCGTATCGTTACGGCATGAATATCATTAAAGTAGTGCGAAAGAACGGTGTTCCCATCGCAGTCGTCCGATTATGACAGAGCCCTTACACAGCGCTTTCCATTGTGTTAACGAGGGCGGCTTTTGTAAGAGCTTGGGGCGGGACCGGTCCATCCGGGACGTCTCGGGCGTAAACAGCAATGACTGTTTCGGGTCGCGCCTCGCCGCGCGCCCCGCGTATGGCCGCGCGCCGCCTTCGGCGCCGCGACGAGCATGGGGAGATGATCATGCCGAGGATTGGACTTCTGACGAGCGGCGGGGACTGCCAGGCGCTCAACGCGACGATGAGGGGCATCGTCAAGACGATGCGCAACCGCTCCGCCGAGCCGGTCGAGATCTACGGGTTCGA
>USLT01000191.1 GCA_900555585.1 uncultured Collinsella sp. | reverse complement strand
GAGCTCGTTCGCGGCGGCGAGGAACTCGTCCAGGTCGACCCCGTGGGCGCGCGCGGCCTCGCGGGCCGAGATGGCCCGGCGCGCCGCATCGTCCGGTTGGGGCGCGTCATCAGGCGCGCGCCCTTCGAGCAGGGCGTCGACGGCGGCGTAGTCGAGGCGCACGCGCGAGCGGATCACGCTCGGAAACGCCCTATAGGAGCGCACGCGGCCGCGAGCGTCCAGGTCGATGTCGACGGTCATCGCCAGGCGGTCGGCACCGGGGACGAGCGAGCACAGGTCGCAGGAGAGCGCCTCGGGCAGCATCGGCAGGACCCGGTCGGCGAGGTAGATGGAAGTGGAGCGGCGGCGCGCCTCGAGGTCGAGCGACGACCCCCATGCGACGTAGTGGGACACGTCGGCGATGTGCACGCCGAGGGAGAAGCCACCCGAGGCGGAGCGCTCGATGGATATGGCGTCGTCGAAATCTCGCGCGTCGACCGGGTCGATGGTCACGGCGAAGCGGTCGCGCAGGTCGCGGCGCAACGGGTCGGCGAGGGCCGCCTCCACGTCGAGCGCCTGCGCGCGGGCCTCGTCCTCAGCCGCCTGCGGATAGCCGTCCTCCAGGTCGTAGCGCGCCATGACGCATTGGATCCCCAGATCGGGCGCCGAGGCGTCGCCCACGCGCCGCACGATGGTCACGACACCGGACTCGTGGCGCGTCGGATAGGACTCGATGCGCGCGGATACGATATTGCCGGCGCCCACGCCGAGGCGCGCCGGCGAATCATCCGTTGGGAGCACGAAGAAATCCTGCTTGATGCGGGCGTCCAAAGGCCTGACGGCACCCAGCGGACCGACTTGCTGGTAGGTTCCGACAATCGAGGACGTCGCGTGCTCGATGACGTGCTCCACGGCGGCGCGGCGCTCCCCGCGAGGCCCGCGTCCTATCGAGACGTACACGCGGTCGCCGTGCATCGCGTCGCGCATCCCGCGCCCCGTCAGCCGATACGTCCCCTCCGCGGTCTCGACCACGGCGGCATGCTCGCTGGCGCGCACCACGCCCACGAGCCCCGCCGCGCGCTTGGAGCGCATAGGACCCTTCCGATTCGAGTTATGTCGCTTTCGACCCATTGAATCCCTTCTTGGGAAGCGCGGCGCTCCCCTGCTCTGCACGTTCATTCACTTCCTTGTACCCCATGGACGGCCGCGCGGCACCCATCGCGCAGGACGACGTCGTCGGGGCACGTAAAAAGGCCCGGGCACCCCTTGGGCAAGCGACCGAGCCTTGCTCGGCGATGACGCTTGCGGTCGGGGCGCCCGGGCCTTCTGGGCGATTGGCTGCAGCCCGCTACACCTTGAGGTAGCGGCGCATCGCGATGGCCGATCCGAACAGGCCGATAACCACGCCGACGAGCACGAGCGCACCGTACGTCGTGAGGTAGACCTGCATCGGGACCTCGATGGCCATCCACGAGAGGCCGTTTTGGATCATCGGCATCACGAGGTTGCGGAAGAGCTCCAAGCAGCCGATGGCGAGGACGGAGCCGAGCAGCGCCTGCACGACGCCCTCGGTGATGAAGGGCCCGCGGATGAAGCCGTTGGAAGCGCCGACCAGGCGCATGATCGCGATCTCGCGGCGGCGCGCCGTGATCGAGAGGCGGATGGTGTTGTTGATGAAGATGAACGACACGAAGGTCAGCAGCGTGACCAGGACGACCGCGGCGAGGCGGATGTAGTCGATCATCTGGAACAGGCGGCCGACCTCCTCCTGGCCGTAGAGAACCGAGGCGTCGACATCGGCCTCGACGTCGTCGACGGACGGGTCGTCGTCATCGACGATCGAGCGGAAGTCCTCGTCGGACTTGATCTTCTCGGCCATGCCCTCGACCTGGGAGGGCTCGTTCATCTCGATCACGAAGGAACGGGGCAGCGGGTTCTCGCCGTCGAGCGCGTTGATGGTCGCGTCGGCCTTGCTGGAGCTCTCGCGATAGCTCTCGAGCGCGTCCTCCTTGGTCTTGAAGGAGACGTCCTTGACGTTGTCCCAGCCCTTGATCTTGTCGTAGAAGGACTCCACGTCCTCATCGGTCGCCTCGTCGGAGATGAACGCGGTGATCGTGACCTGCTGCTCGACGTCGCCGATGGCGGCGTTGATCAGCGCGGAGCCGACCACGAACAGGCCGATGATGAACAGCGACAGGAAGATCGTGATGACGGCGCCCAGGGACGTGGTCCAATTGCGCACGAAGTGGCTGCCCGCCTCGCGCAGGGAATATCCGAGATTAGAAGGAGCCATAGTTGCCGTAGCCTCCCTTCTCCTGGTCGCGGATCACACGGCCGCCCTCGAGGGCGATGACGCGACGATGCATGGAATCGACCATCTCGCGGTCGTGCGTTGCGACGATGACGGTGGTGCCGGTGCGGTTGATGCGCTCCAGCAGCTTCATGATGCCGAGCGAGATCGCCGGATCGAGGTTGCCCGTGGGCTCGTCGCAGATGAGCAGCGGCGGGCGGTTGACCATCGCGCGGGCGACGGAGACGCGCTGCTGCTCGCCGCCGGAG
>USLT01000190.1 GCA_900555585.1 uncultured Collinsella sp. | reverse complement strand
ACAACGGCGCCGCATTTTTCAGCCACGGACAAAACCGCATCCTCGTCCAGCGGCTTCACCGTGTGCATGTTCACCACAGTGGCCCGGATGCCCTCCGCCGCCAGCAGGTCGGCGGCCTTCAACGCCTCGGCCACCATCAGGCCCATGGCGATGATGGCCACGTCGCCACCCTCGCGCATGATGTTCGCCTTTCCGGGCACAAAGGGCGTGCTCTCGTCGGTGAAGCATTCGCACACCGGGCGCGCCACGCGGATATACACCGGGCCTTCGATGGCCGCGGCCGCGCGCACGGCCTTGCGCACCTCAACGGCGTCGCAGGGCACGAAGATCGTCATATTGGGCATCACGCGCATCAGGGCGATGTCCTCGAGCGCCTGATGGGTCTCACCATCGGGACCGACGGTGATGCCGGCGTGCGTCGGGCAGACCTTGACGTTCAGGTTGGAGATGCAGACCGTGTTGCGGATCTGCTCCCAGCAACGGCCCGACCCGAAGACGGCGAAGGAGCCGGTGAAGACGGTGCGGCCGGTGAGGGCGAGGCCGGAGGCGACGCCGATCATGTTCTGCTCGGCGATGCCGACCTCGACGAAGCGCTCGGGATCGGCGGCGGCGAGCTTGGCGGTGGTGGTGGAGCCGGCGAGGTCGGCGTCGACGGCCATGACGTCGATGCCCTCCTCCACGAGCTCGATCAGGGTCGGGCCGAATGCGGCGCGGGTAGCCTTAGCCATCGTGCGTTAAGCCTCCTTCTGGACGGCGGCGAGCTTGGCCGCCGCCTCGTCGATCTCTGCGAGCGCGGCCTCGGCCTGCTCGTGGCTGGGCGCGTTGCCGTGCCAGCTCGCCTGGTCCTCCATGAAGGAGACGCCCTTGCCCTTGATGGTCTTGAAGACGATCGCGACGGGGACGCCCTCGTGGGCGACCGCCTCGGCGAGGGCGGCGCGGATCTCGGGGACGCTATGGCCGTCGCACTCGATGGCGCGCCAGCCGAAGGCCTCGAACTTCTCGGCGATGGGGGCGACGTTGCAGACGTCGGTCACATGGCCGTCGATCTGCAGGTTGTTGTTGTCGACGAGGACGACGAGGTTATCCAGGCCGCGATGGGCGGCGAACATGATCGCCTCCCAGTTCTGGCCCTCCTGGAGCTCGCCGTCGCCGGTGAGGGCGAAGACGCGCTTGGGCTCGGAGGCGTCGCGGGCGGCGTCGAGCGCCAAGCCGAGCGCCATGCCGGAGGCGATGGAGAGACCCTGGCCGAGGGAGCCGGTGCCCACCTCGACGCCGGGGCACAGGTTGCTATCGGGATGGCCCTGCAGGCGGCTGCCGAGCTTGCGCAGCGTCAGGAGCTCCTCGGCGGGCAGGTAGCCCATCTGGGAAAGGACGGCATACAGCGCGGGCGCGATATGGCCCTTGGAGAGCACGAAGCGGTCGCGGTCGCCGGACTGGGGATCCTCGGGATCCCAGGCGAGCACGCCGGAGAAGAACAGCGTTGCCATGATATCGGTCGCGGAAAGCGAGCCGCCGGGATGACCGGTGCCCGCGGCCTCGAGCATCGTGATGATGTCGCGGCGCATCTGGTTCGCGATGACGGCGATCTGCTCGTCCGTGCGCGCGCAGGCGCTCCTGAGCGTATCTGTTGACATGCCTTTCCCTTCATATGGATAGGAGAACTGGACTGCTTTCACTATAACAGCCGCGTGTGGCATATCCGAGCCAGATGAAAAGTACAGATTTCCCGTAAAAGCGGCAGCTGGGGAGCGCTAGCCTGCCTGGCGCGCGACGATGCCCGAGATCGACATGGCCTCGTTCGACGGGTCGCCGAACAGAAACGCGGGCTTCGTGTAGTCGCCCGAGAACTCGAAGACGATCTGCCCGTCGAGACCGAGGTAGCCCTCGATCTGCGAGGTTCCCTCGCCGCCCGTGCTCGTGCCCTGGCCGTGGAACGCGTACACGTATCCGTCCGACTGGCGATACGTCTCGCGACCCTCCTCGGCGGGCGACACCTCGAGTGTGCAGGAGATGACGCCCGAGATGGTCTGCGGGCTCAAGCCCGACGTGGACGCCCGGTACTCGATGGTGAACGTATTGTCCGCCGCGTCGAAGTTCACGACCTTGAACGCGCCCATGCGGACGGCGTCGCCCTCCCCGGAACCGTAGGCGCCGTCGAGCGCGTCGGGCGAGATGGCCAGCGAGGACTCCGCCTCCCCCGCCGCACGGGTCCAGGCGCGGCCGTCGAAGGAGTAGGTGTAGGGGGTCGAGACCGTCCTGGTTCCGAACCACAAATCGAGCGGCTCCTCCTTGGTGAACGCGCAGGTCTGGGACTCGGCATCGAAGGAGGGGTCGAAGCCCTCGGGGAACTCGGGGTCGTGCGCGACCCCCGCCAGGGCGCGGGTCTCCGCGGACGCCTCGACGACGTAGCCGATCCATGCGGCGCCCTCGTCGCGCTCGACGTGGTCGAAGTCGGGATACTCGTCGGCGCGGGAGGCGCGGGCGAAGGAGAGCGTCGCGGTGCAATCGCTCTCAAAGAACTCGTTGGCGAGCACCGCGG
>USLT01000189.1 GCA_900555585.1 uncultured Collinsella sp. | reverse complement strand
ACCGGCAACGGCGTAAAGGCAGCCACGACCCCACCCAGGTGCGCCGCCTTACCCGCTGCGGCGATGATGACCTTGATGCCGCGACGGGCGAGCTCGTCACCGAACGCCAAGATGCGCTCGGGCGCGCAACCCGTCAGCTGCCGATGCCCCTCGGGGTCGGAGTGCTTGATATCCAGCAGCACCATATCGGTCTCGGACAGCGCGGCATCGAAGCGCTCCGGATGCCTGGGGTCGTAGGCGTATCCGCAGCTATCGAGGCAGGTGTGCACGCGTCCGCGCGGCGCCTCGTGCATCGCGCGGAACAGGTCGGCGATGAACTCCGGCTGCAGCAGGGGCTCTCCCCCCGTGACGGTGATGCCGCCCGACTTGTAGAAGGACCGGTTGCTCTCGAACTCCTCCGAGATCTTCTCGACCGAAACCACGGAGCCCGCATTGACCGCCCAGGTATCCGGATTGTGGCAGTATGCGCATCGCATGGGGCAGCCCTGCGTGAAAACGACGAAGCGGAGCCCGGGGCCGTCGACGGTGCCCATGCTCTCGATGGAGTGGATCCGTCCGAGCTTGTAGGCCGTCGTCTGAGCGTATTCGTCCGTCTCAAAAGTCTTCTGCGCCATATGTATCCCCTCAGGTTGTCGTACTCATCCATTCTAGCCCACTGGCTACGGGGGGAATGTGCCACTTTTGTTGCAATCAACCTGCGGAAATGCGATTTTATCGAGTATCATGCTTGGTTCGTGCAGCTAGAACACGGGGAGGATTATGGGAGCACGCGCCATCGACCGGATCAGAAGGTTCATTGCAGGCGAATCGGTCCTGGCTATCGCCGCCGTCGTCGCGATCGCCTCCATGGCTGGCAACCCCCTCACGCCCGCTACCGCCCCGATCTACGCGGGCTTCATCGACATGCATACTCTCGCCCTTCTCACGAGCCTCATGGTCGTCGTCGGCGGACTGGAGCGCGCCGGGCTGATCGAGTCCGTCCGGTCCCGCCTCATGGGCCGCATGGGATCGACCCGCAGCCTCGCCCTGGTTCTGGTGAACGTCGTCTTCTTCTCTTCCATGTTCATCACCAACGACGTCGCGCTCCTCGCGTTCGTGCCGCTCGGCCTCGCCATGTTCCTCGAGGCAAGCCCGCGGTCGAGCATCGCGCTCGTGGTCGCCCTGACCGTCGCCGCGAACCTGGGCTCGGCGGCCATGCCGATCGGCAACCCGCAAAACATCTACCTCGTTTCCGCCTACGGCATCGGACTCGGCGAGTTCTTCCGAACCATGGCGCCGCTCGCGGCCGTCAGCTATGCCTGCAGCTGCGCGCTCGCGCTGCTCGTGCCGCGCGAGGACATCTCGCATGGGCGGGCTGATTCCGATGAGGAGCTGGACATGAAGCGGGTGGCCGCCTTCGCGGCGCTCTTCGCCCTCTGCCTCCTTTGCGTCGCCGGCGCGCTGAGCTGGCAGGCCTGCCTCATATGCGTTCTTGCCGGAACCGTCCTCGTCGATCGCGCCGCGCTGCGCTCGATCGACTTCGGACTGCTCGCGACCTTCGTCTGCTTCTTCGTGTTCGTCGGCAACCTCAAGCAAAGCGACGCGGTCTCCGCGCTGCTCACGTCGGTCCTCTCCGGTCGCGAGCTCGTCGTCTCCGCACTCGCGAGCCAGGTGGTAAGCAACGTGCCCGCCGCGATCATGCTATCGGGCTTTACCGACCAGGGGTCAGCCCTGTTGCTCGGCACCAACATCGGCGGGCTCGGAACGCCGATCGCCTCCCTCGCGAGCTTGATCTCGCTGCGCATATACGCACGGATGCCGCATGCTCACGTGGCCCGCTATCTGGCTTTATTCAGCATCGTAAACTTCACCCTGCTCGCCTTGCTGCTTGCGGGAACCTCGCTAGCGCTCTAGGGCGGTAAGGCGCAAGATGCGAAAAGGGGCGCCCGGTCTAACCGAGCGCCCCTTTCTGAAGCGTTGTATCGCGCGCCTGCGCGCGCATCGCGCACAGGCGAACGTGCCCGAATTACGAGAGCCTACATGCCCTCGTGGAAGGTACGGGAGATGACCTCGTCCTGCTGGGCCTTGGTCAGGTTGTGGAAGTTGACCGCGTAGCCGGAGACGCGCACGGTCAGCTGCGGGTACTTCTCCGGGTGAGCCTGGGCGTCGATCAGGGTGTCGCGGTTGAACACGTTGACGTTCAGGTGATGGCCACCCTTCTCGGCGTAAGCGTCGATCATGCTCACGAGGTTATCGGCCTGGGACTGCGGGATATCTGCGACCTTCATTGGTGCACTCCTTTTCGTGTTCGGCGCCGCATGCGCCGGAATAGGAATTGTTACTGATAGTATACCAGTAAATCCGGCGCCGGTTGCAAGATATTACGACCGGCGCGGAAACATTACAGACGGGCCAAGCGGCCTGCGACCTTAGCGGTCCTCGGCGCCCTCGGGGGCGGAGGAGTCGGTGCAGTCGCAGCAGGCGACGGGGTTCTCGAAGGAGACGTCGCCGAGATCGAGGTCGCCGAACATCACCGTGTCCTCCTTGCCGAGCGCGCCCGGGATGATGGAGAAGGTGTTGGAGATGCCGTCC
>USLT01000188.1 GCA_900555585.1 uncultured Collinsella sp. | reverse complement strand
CGCCATCATCTCCCGCTCCAGCTTCCGGGCCACCGCCTTGCGGGCCAGGGTGGGATACTCCACCATCCGCTCCCGGTCCAGCCCCTTGGGCCCCACCCCCAGGACCGGGTGGAAGAGCACCGGGCGCATCAGATCATCCCGGTTCAGCCGCCGGGACAGGCCGCACACCAGCACCACCGGCTTTTCCAGCCCCTTGGAGCGGTGGATGGACAGGATGGAGACCCCCTCTCCCTCCCGTCCGGAGCCGGAGGAAGGCAGCTTGGCCCCCGTCTGCCGCAGCCGCTCCAGACGGAGCAGGAACTGAAACAGAGAGCGGCAGCCGCTGTCCTCCAGCTGCCCCGCCAGGGCGTACAGGGCCAGCAGGTTGTCCTGCCGCTCCTGCCCGCCGGGCATAGCCCCGAACAGGCCCAGCAGATTGGTCTTTTCATAGATGTGCCAGATCAGCTGCCGGCAGGTGCGCTCGCCCGCGCCGAAGCGCAGCTCCTCCAGCTCCGTCAGGAAATCCCGGCACGCCTGGTCCCCCCGGCCGGCGGCCTGGACCACAGCGGAATAGAAGTCCCCCTCCCCCTCCGCCCGGAGCAGAGCCAGCTGATCTCCGCGACCAAGACCGTCGACGAGGTCTGCGAGTTCATCGGCGCGGACACGCTCGCGTTCCTCTCGGTCGACGCGCTGCTGGAGTGCGTGCCCGAGGCGGGCTACTGCATCGCGTGCTTCACCGGCGAGTACCCCGTCGCCATCCCCGAGAGCTTCGGTCGCGATAAGTTCATCGAGGGCTACGTGCCCCGCAACCTGACCAAGCCCGAGCCCGTCACCGGCTGCTGCGTCTCCGCCAAGGCCGAGGACAAGAGTTGGGAGCTCGAGCACCCCGAGGCCTAGCCGCCCCGCATCGAGCATAGAGAGCCCGTCGGGACCCGTTGCCGCTGGACGGCAGCGGGTCCTTTTGCGTGCATGGCGCCGAGCTCGCCAGGCGGCGGCGGGCCTGGTCGCTGGATATTTGCTATTGCCCCCGCACGAGTCATTTTGCCTGCTATCATGCTGTCCTAGGAATCCCTGGGTCGAAAGGAACCTTATATGTCCGAGAACACCAAGCACGTGACGTACGAAGACGCCGGCGTCGACACCGCCGAGGGCGCCCGCGCCGTCGACGCGATCAAGCAGATGGTCGCCGAGACGAACCGCCCCGAGGTCATCGGCGGCATCGGTGGCTTCGTCTCCGCCGCTGCCATCAAGGACATGGAGGATCCGATCCTGATCTCGGGCACCGACGGCGTGGGCACCAAGCTCGTCCTCGCCCAGCTCCTCGACCGCCACGAGACCGTCGGCCAGGACCTCGTCGCCATGTGCGTGAACGACATCCTCGCCTCCGGCGCCGAGCCCCTGTTCTTCCTGGACTACGTGGCCATCGGCCACATCGAGGCCGAGCAGATGGCCAAGATCGTCAAGGGCGTCGCCGACGGCTGCAAGCTCGCCGGCTGCGCGCTGGTTGGCGGCGAGATGGCCGAGCATCCCGGCGTCATGCGCCCGGACGACTACGACATGGCGGGCTTCGCCGTGGGCGTCGTCGACCGCCCCAAGATGATCAACCCCGAGAACGTGAAGGCCGGCGACGTGATCATCGGCCTGCCGTCCACCGGCGTCCACTCCAACGGCTACTCGCTGGTCCGCAAGGTCATCGGCGTCGACGGCATCATCCCCGGCACGCCCGAGGCCGAGGCCAAGCGTGCGGAGCTCGAGCAGGTGCTCGAGGAGCTCGGCGGCATCTCGCTGGCCGATGCGCTGCTCGCGCCCACGCGCATCTATGTGAAGCCCGTCCTCGAGCTGCTCCGCGGCGGCGCCCCGGTCCACGCCCTCGCCCACATCACCGGCGGCGGCATCACCGAGAACCTCAACCGCGCGCTGCCCAAGGACGTCGACGCGCTGGTCGAGCGCAACGGCTCCGAGATGGGCTGGTCCGTGCCGCCCGTCATCACCTATGTGTCCGAGCACGCCGAGCTCGCCCCCAACGAGGCTTGCAAGACCTTCAACATGGGCGTCGGCCTGTGCATCATCTGCTCCGCCGACGACGAGGCCGGCATCGTGGCCGCCCTCGAGAACATGGGCGAGCACCCGTTCCGCGTGGGAACCTGCATCGAGGGCACCGGCGAGGTGAAGTACACCGATGAGCAGTAGCGCCATCGACCGCCTGGGCAACAACCGGCTCCAGGAGCTCGTAGCGGCCGAGAGGTCCGCTGGCGAAGGGCGCAAGCTCGCCATCGGCGTGCTGCTGTCGGGCTCCGGCACCAACCTCCAGGCGCTGATCGACGCCATCGACGCCGGCGATCTCGACGCGGAGATCAAGCTCGTGGTCGCGAGCCGTCCCTCCGCCTACGGGCTCAAGCGCGCCGAGGCGGCGGGCATCCAGACGCTCACGCTCTCCAGGGAGATGTACGCCGACCCGCTGCAGGCCGACGAGATCATCGCCTCCGAGCTCTGCGCCGCCGGCGTCGAGTACGTGGTGATGGCCGGCTACATGCGCATGGTGCACGCCCCGCTGCTCGCGGCGTTCCCCGACCGCGTGGTGAACATCCACCCCGCCC
>USLT01000187.1 GCA_900555585.1 uncultured Collinsella sp. | reverse complement strand
ATCGTTGCCGGCGAGGGAGCCCAGGACGTCGGGGAGCTCCGCGGCGTCGACCGCGGCGGCGATACCCGACGCGGTGCCGGGCTGAGCCTTCACCAAAACCAGGTTCTCCGTGCGCTGCACGCCGACCACGAGCTCGGAGACCATGCGCTGGAGGTGCTGGTCCTCGGCGAGGACGTAGACGCCCTCGGGAAGCTTACGCAGGCCCATATCGGCGATGTCGCGCGAGACCGTCGCCTGCGTGCAGTCGAACCCGCACGCCTTGAGCTCGTCCACGAGCATGCGCTGCGTGCGAACGTCCTTGTTGCGGACGATATCGCGGATCGCGTCCTGTCGTCCGTTGCGCTTCTTGGCCATATTCGAATCCACCCCGATCGCGTCGCCATGGGCAAGCCTGCAGATCGCATGCGGAACGGTCTTCATCCCGCAATCAATTCTCGATTGTAACGATATGACTCAAATCGAGCAATTATTTGCACGAATACTATCGGTGAATGAATAGAACGAGCCGTTGCCCGCGGGGAAATCGCATATCTACCTAGACGCGTGCGGAGACCGCGGCGGGCGCGAATGGAAGCAGCGCGCGACCGACGATCTCCTGGATGCGCGCTCCCATGCAGCAGCCGGTGACGCTGCGGCGCGCGATCGGCGCGTACATGATGCCGAACTCGTGGCTGAGCGACTTGAGCTCGCGCACGGACTCGCGGGTGGATTCGGCGTCGACGATCCTTTGCACGAGGGCGCGGCGGTCGGCGGACGACGCGGGTCCCGAGCCCACGCTCGCGTTCTCGATGCAGCGGATGACCTCGCGCAGGTGGCGCCGGGCGATGGCGCGACGGACGGATTCGTCGCCGGACATGCCCCAATCGCGGTACAGGGCCACAACGCCCTCGCGGTCGCGCTCGCAGCGCTCGAACATGCCGGGCTCGTAGGATTCGCGGCCTGCCCCGCAGGCGAGGTCCAGGTGGTAGCGAGCGCCCTCGACCACCGCGACGCGCTCGATGCCGCGCACGCACTCCACCATGAAGGCCTGCTCGTCGCCGTCGAACGCGCAGGAGGGCAGCCCCTCCACCAGCGAGCGGCGGATGAGCTTGCCGGCGGCGAAGGCGATCGCGCCGTTCTCTATCAACGGGGCCGAAGCCGCGCGGAACTCCTCCGAGGTACCCCAGAAGCAGGCGCCGTGGGCGAGCGTGGAGGAGACGCGGGCGCCATCGGGCTGCTCGATGTCTATCGAGAGCTCGGGGATGACCAGGTCGGCCCCGTCCGCATCCGCGGCGGCCACGAGCACGTCCAGGAACGCCTGGCTCAGCCAATCGCGCTGGTTCAAGAAGAGGATGTAATCGCCATGGGCGGCGTCCAGGCCGGCGCGGCGACCGGCCAGGCAGGACTCCCCCGCCACGCCGATGACGTCGACGCGGATATCGCGCTCCGCGAAGCGGTCGAGCTGGGCGCGCGTGCGATCATGCGAGCCGCAATCGACGAGTATGAGCTCGAGGTCGGAAAATCGCTGGTTGAGGACGCTCTCGACGGCGCGGCCGATATGTTCAGCCGCATCATGGGCGGCAAGCACCACCGACACGCAGGGGCGCTTCTGAGCTCGACGTGCCAACGATCATTCCCCTCATCAGACGAGATACCGTCTGAATGGTATCGCAGCCCGCCATCGAGGTCCCCTCAAAAGCGCCCCTGCACGGCAAGTACAGACGCTCGCCATCACCGCGCCATAAATCAGGCGTCGGGGCAGGCGAGCAGGACGCCGTCGTCATAGGCGACGTCCATGAAGCACAGGCCGCGCGCGGGAGCCGTCGGACCGGCGGCGAGTCGGTCGCAGGCGGCGAGCGCGTCTGCGAGCCACTCGGGCTCGCGGCGATGGGAGCCGACCTCCACCAGGCTTCCCACGATCGTGCGCACCATCGAGTGCAGGAAGGCGTTACCCGTGATCGTGAACTCGATGAGCTCCTCCCCCATCTGGACCGATGAGCCGAAGGAGACCGAATGGACGCAGCGGCAGGTGGGCTTGCCGACGGCAGACGAGACCTTGCAGAAGCTCTTGAAGTCGTGCTCGCCCACCAGGCACGCGGCGGCGCGCTCCATCGCGTCGACGTCGAGGGGATAGCGGTGCCACCAGGCGAAATCGCGGGTCAGCAGCGGACGGGCCTCGCCGGTCGCGATGCGGTAGGTGTAGGTGCGCGCGCGGGCGTCGAACCGGGCTGAGAACCCGGGGGCCGCGTGATAGACCTCGGAGAGCGCGATGTCGTCGGGAAGAAGCGCCGCCATGGCGCGCATCCAGCGGGTGCGCGGGACGTCGAGCTCGCTGGCGAGCGCGGGCACGCTCACGTACTGGGAGATGGCGTGCACGCCGGCATCCGTGCGGCCGGCGCAGGTCAGCTCTATCTCGCGGCGCAGGAACGTCTCGAGGGCCCGGCGAAGTTCCCCGGCGACGGTGAGCTGCCCGGGCTGCTCGGCGAAACCCGAGAAGCGCGCGCCATCGTACCCGAGGCGAAAGACGAGCGTCCCGACGAAACGGGAGTCGGGCCGGCAATCGGAAGACGCGTCCGCGGCTTCATCGTGCGTGGAGGTCATCTGGACTCCTTAACGGTCAAAA
>USLT01000186.1 GCA_900555585.1 uncultured Collinsella sp. | reverse complement strand
CTGCTTCGCATCCCGCCTGCGGCGCTCGCATGGGCGCGGCGGCGGCAGGAATTGATCGGAATGTGCATGCTTGGCAGGAAATGACCAAGATGCGCGGTCATTGCCCTACGCTGAGGGTCGCCCTGATATATCTCAAGCGTTCTACCTGCTATTTCTTGGGAAACATGGGGCTGCGGTCCCTGGCTTTCCCGTGCATTTCGATGAAATCCTGCCAAAGGCCGCGCATCTTGATGAGATTCTGCCAATCGTGCCCATATTGGTGGTTTTCTGTCGCCTGGCGCCGCGCATCTCGCGCCGATTCTGCCATGCCAGCGCATTTCGAAGAAAACCTGCCGCGCTCTTCCGTTCTCAAACCCGCCATGATGCTTTTGTGACCTCGTCATGCATCGTGATGCCTGTGGTATCATAGGCGAGCTGTATTGCCTTGGTCGGAAACCAAGGCGCCCCTTAGTCCTGCTTGGAAACCAGGACGCGAGTTAAGAGGAGCCCTGCTCATGAAGCAATCCATCCATCCCGAGTACGTCGAGTGCACGGTGCGCTGCTCCTGCGGCAACACCTTCACCACCCGCTCGACCAAGTCCGAGATCCTCGTCGAGCTCTGCAACGAGTGCCACCCGTTCTACACGGGCCAGCAGAAGTTCGTCGATACCGGCGGACGCGTCCAGCGCTTCGCCAACAAGTTCGGTGGCGCCGCCCAGGCCGCCCTCGAGCGCGAGGCCGCCAAGAAGGCCGCCAAGGCCAAGGCCGCTGAGGAGCTCGCCGCCAAGAAGGCCGCCGAGCGCGAGGCCAAGGCTGCCGAGAAGGCCAAGCGTGCTGAGAAGTTCGCCGCCGAGGCCGCCAAGAAGGCCGCCGAGGCTCCCGTCGAGGAGCCCGCTGTCGAGGCTGAGGCCGAGACCGAGGCCGCTGCCGAGTAGCACTCGCATCTCGCTTTAACAGCGAACGAGACCCCGCATCCAGTTTTCGATTGGATGCGGGGTCTTTTTGTTTCCGGGAGCTTGCCCCGAATCCGCACGCGGTCCCGCCCCGGCGCATCGCCGGGCGCGGGCGGGCAGGGGGAGCGGCCCGCTCCTCGACGCGTGGCGGTGCAGCCCCTAGCGCTCGTGGCGCTTGCCGGTCATCTTCTCGACCTCGAGGCGCCACACGCTCGTGCGATCGATGATCCCGGGTCCATAGGCGCACGGCGCGCCGGGGGCCGTGCGCTCCATGATGAAGTCGAGTCCGTAGACCTTGTCTTCGCCCGATGCGACCGCCTCGATGCGCCCGGTGCCCATGATGCTTCGATACGCCATGCTGTAGTCGCACGCGTGCGGCCCTTCGATCAGCCCGTCGGCGACGTCCATCTCGAAGGCGACGACGGCGCCCTCCATGGCGAAGGCCGCCGCCTTGCGGCCTCGACCGGACCCGTGCAGCCATATGGTCGGGAGCTCCGCCCCGTCCTCCCATTCGTAGCCGAAGCTCATCGGCACGATGAAGGGGCCGTCCTCGTCGACGGCGGCGATGCGCACGGTCGCGCAGGCGTCCATGATCGCGCGCAGGCCCCGCTCGTCGGATACCTCGCGCTGCTTGAGCCTCATCGATCGCATGCTCTTCCTTTCTCGTGGTATTCGAATCCCCATGGTAGCGCATCCACGCTCAGCGAGGCCCTCATCGCCCCCCCGGTGAATCTCGGCGTCGTCGGGACGTCGGACCGTGCAGAGATTGTGTACTTAATCGACAACATATTATGGTCGCGGCCGCTCCCCGTTTCGCGGGTAGAATGAACACCGTTCAAATGAACACGTTCAATCAGGCGGCGCGACTCGTCGCCATGCAATCGGGAGGTCCACCATGAAATTCGGAACCGTGACCAAGGAAGTCCTGCTGTTTCTCGCGGGGTGCGTCTGGCTCGCCGCCGGCATCAACGTCGCCCTCATCGGCGTCAAGGCCTATGCGGGCCACGACCTGCCGATGGTCGCCTTGCTGGCGGTCGGCAGCGCGGTGGTCTTCGCGATCTTCTGGCGACGCGTCTTCTCCCGCATGCTTGGAAAGCACGTCGAGCGCATCCTGGGGTATGGCGACGATCGCCAGCCGTTCTGGCGCTTCTTCGATACGCAGGCCTTCATCATCATGGCGGTGATGATGAGCGTGGGCATCTCGCTTCGCGCCTTCTCGCTCGTCCCCATGTGGTTCATCGCATTCTTCTACACGGGCCTCGGAATCGCCCTGGCGAGCGCGGGCGCGGGCTTCATGCTCGCCTTCGGCCGCGCGATGCGGGCCCGTTAGGCTATCGCCGCGATGGTTTATCGGTGTGCAGCGAGAACGCGGAAAAAGTGTCGGCCGCGAATAGGTAGAGTTATGGTCGTCTGAGTATGTCTCCCGCACGCTTCGCCGGCTGCGAGGCTGCGGGTCCCTGTGCGCGGCCGCCGTCGGCCGATGCGCGCGAGATATGAGAAAACGAAGAGGGAACCATATGGGATTCGTTTCTAAGCTGCTGTCGTTTGGCTCCGACAAGGACATCAAGCGCTATCGCAAGCTCGTGGACAAGATCAACGGCATGGAGCCGACCTACACCGCCATGTCCGACGACGAGCTCGTCCACCAGACCGACCTCTTCCGCGAGCGCTACGCC
>USLT01000185.1 GCA_900555585.1 uncultured Collinsella sp. | reverse complement strand
CGCCGCCGCGGCCGTGCATGAGCACCAGGTCGATATCGTTGCGCTCCGCCCAGGCGGCGATGCGCTCCTGGGCGGAGTGCAGCGCGAGCGTGGCCGTGGTCGGGCCCGCGTCCTTGGAGGAGTCCGAGTACCCGAGCATGACCTCGAGCCTGCGGTTCGTACTCGCCAGGCGGGCCTGGACCGCGGGGATCTCGAGCATGTCGTCGAGGACCTCGACGCAGCCCTCGAGGTCCTCGAGCTGCTCGAACAGCGGGATGACGTCGATGGCGGGGATGTCCTCGGCATGCGCGAAGGCAAGCCGGGCGAGCTCGTAGACGTCGGCGACGTCCTGAGCGCTCTTGGTGAAGGAGATGATGTAGCGGCGGGCCGCCTTGACGCCGAAGCGCTTCTGGATGCTGCCGAGTGCGCGGAAGGTGTCGAGCACCTCGCGCGTCATGGGCTCGATGTCGCCGTTGACGCCGTGCTCGCGGATGTCGGCGAGGGCCCGGGCGTGCACCACGGAGTGCTGGCGGAACTCGGTCTCGACCATATGGAAGCCGAAGGTCTCGGTCTGCCAGATGATGGTCTGCAGCGGACCGTACGCGGCGCGGACGGCGCCGGCGTGCGCCAGCGAGCGCTGCACGACGCGCAGGTCGTCGAGGAACTCCTCTGCGGAGGCGTACATGGTGTCGGCGTTGCGCGCGACGGTGGCGTCCAGGCGCGCGGCCATGACGAGCATGACGGCGCGATGGGGCTCGCTGCGCGAGATGCTGCTGGCGCGGTCGGTGAGGACCTCCGACATCTCGACCTGGTGGTTCCACAGGTTGATGAGCTCGTCGGTGGGCTTGGTGTAGCCGGCCTCGAGCGTGAGGTTGCGCCCGATGCGGCGGCACTTGTTGGCCAGGGCGCTCACCATATGAGTCGCGAACTTCGCGGCGACCTGGCGGCTGACCTTGGCGGTCACGTTGGGGTTGCCGTCTCGATCGGTACCGATCCAGCTGCCGGGATGGAAGAACGCGGGGCAGACGGGCGGGACCGTGCCCGCCCTCTCGCCCAGGACCCAGTCATCGAAGCGGCGGTAGACCATGGGGACGGTATCGAACAGCGTGTTGTCGAAGATGTCGATGATGGTCTCGGCTTCCTCGACCGGCGTGGGTTTCTTGGGAGCGATGGGGCTCGTGCGGACGAGGGCGTCGATCTCCTGGAGCAGGTAGCGCTCGTTCTCCACGAGGTCGGAACCGCCCAGGCGCGAGCGCTCGGCGAGCAGGCGCGCGATGCGGCGGATCTTGCCCTCGACGGCCTTGCGGCGCGCCTCGGTGGGGTGCGCGGTGAAGACGGGGTGGAACTCCAGGCGCTCGAGCAGCTCGTTGGCGCGCTCGAGTCCGACCTCGTCGATCAGCTGGCCGTAGGCGACGGTCAGCTCGTTCGCGGGATCGACGGCGCCGTCGACCGAGACCTGGCTCTCGCGGCGGCGCAGCGTCTCGACGCGGTAGTTCTCCTCGGACAGGTTGGCGAGGTGGAAGAACGTGGTGAACGCGCGGACCACGACCTGGGCGCGGTCGAGCGGGAGCGCGTCGATCAGGGCGACCGCCTCGCGGAAGGCGTCCGCCGTGGCGCTCTCGGTGGTCGGGATGCCCTGCTCGTCGGTGGGGTCCTGGGCCGCCTCGGCGCCGGGGTCGCCCTCGTTCGCGGCGATGACCTCGGCGAGCAGGCGATCGAAGATGTCGCAGATCTCCTCGTCGTACTCGCGCAGCACCCGGCGCTCCAGGCGCACGAACAGCGCGAGATGGTCGCGCAGCTGGGCGGGGATGTTGAACTCGGCGAGGGTCTGCATGGCGGCGCGGGCCTCGTCGATGTCGATGCGGCGCACGGGCTCGGCCGCGGCGCCGGAGACGGTGGCGACCTCCTCGCGCATGGTTTCCTTCTCTTCAGTCACAGCGCTTCCTTTCTAGAGCTGGCTGCGGACCGCCTCGACGATGTCGGAGCGATCGACGAGCGCCTCCTCGTGCGTGAACATGTTGCGAAGCTTGACCTTGCCGGTCGCGAGCTCGTCGGAGCCGATCACGAGGATGAGGCGGGCACCCACCTTGTCGGCCTGCTTGAACTGGCCCTTGAGGGAACGTCCCTGGTAGTCGGCCTCGACGCGGACGCCCGCGGAGCGCAGCTCGTGGGCGATGGCGAAGACCTCGCCGCGGAGCTCGGCGCCGGCGTTGGCGACGTAGATGCACGAGGGCTCCTCCGTCGCCATCTCGCCGCCGAAGGCCTCCAGGGCGAGCATGGCGCGCTCGAATCCGACCGCGAAGCCGACGCCCGGCGTGGGCTTGCCGCCCTCGAGCTCGACCAGGCCGTCGTAGCGACCGCCGCCGCCGATCGAGCCGACGCCCGCGCCGGGGGCCTCGACCTCGAAGACGGTGCGCGTGTAGTAATCGAGTCCGCGCACGAGCGTGGGGTCCTCGACGTACGCCACGCCCGCGGCGTCGAGATAGCGCTTGACCTGCCCGTAGTGCTCGCGGCAGTCGTCGCACAGCGAGTCGCGCATGAGCGGGGCGTCCCGCATGACCTCGCGGCAGTGCTCATTCTTGCAATCGAACGCGCGCAGCGGGTTGAGCTCGGCGCGCTCGCGGCACTCGTCGCACATCTC
>USLT01000184.1 GCA_900555585.1 uncultured Collinsella sp. | reverse complement strand
GTAGGAGGCGAAGGAGTTCGCCTCGTCGATATCCGAGACCTGGAAGTTGCGCACGCCGTAGCCGGCGGCGATCATCAGCAGGGTGCCCGCGACGAACGCCATCGAGAACATGCCCGCCTGCTCCGCGCCGGCGAGCTGCGTGGCGACGACGGTGAGCAGGGGGAACACCATCCCCCAAACGCCGATGCCGATCGTGTTCCAAAGGTAGTCGCGCCCGGTGCTGTGGGACTCGTACTCGGCCTCCTGCTCGCTCAGGGAGCCGTGGTAGACGGCATCGAGCAGGCGGGTCCACCACTGGTTGGCGAGCCTCACGGGAAGCGGCTGCTCCTCGCGCCTCGCGCTCCTCTTGGGGGCGTCCTTCCGCCGCCGCTGGTCGCGGCGCGCGCGAATGACGTCGAACGGGTTGCCTGCCATGCTGCCGCCTCCCTGATGCGCTGCGCGGCGCGTCGTGCGCGCCCTGGATGATTCGACCCATTATAGCCATGTTGCGATACGGCCCGCGCGTTCCCGCGCCGCCCGCGTTGCAGTATTCTATGACCGCATGAGATAAAACGTCTACGTCGGGGTGGCGATTATGGATTTCATCTCCTTCGCGCTCGCGCTCGTCCCAATCCTGTGGCTCGTCGCGATGCTCCTCTTGTTCAAGCTCCCAGCATGGAAGGCGGCGGCGGGCTCGTTCGCCTGGGCCTGCGCGCTGGCGTTCCTGCGCTGGGGGATGCCCGTCGACCAGGTGGCGACGGCGAGCCTCGAGGGCTTCCTGATGGCGCTGTGGCCCATCGTCCTCGTCATCATCGCCGCGGTCTTCACCTATAACCTGTGCGTTCGCACCGGGGCCATGGACGTCATCGGCCAGATGATCACGTCCATCTCGTCGGACCGCCGCGTGCTCGCGCTGCTGGTCGCCTGGTGCTTCGGCGGCTTCATGGAGGGCATGGCGGGCTTCGGTACCGCGGTCGCCATTCCCGCCGGCATGCTCGCGGCGCTCGGCTTCGCGCCGATCCCCTCGGTCCTCATGTGCCTGATCGCCAACGGCGTTCCCACGCCCTACGGGTCGATCGGAATCCCCACCGTCTCCCTCGCGGGCCTCGTCGGGCTTGACCCGGCGCGCCTTGCGTCCGTCCAGATGCTCCAGCTCGCCCCGTTCTTCCTGGCGGCGCCCTTCCTGATCGTCCTCGTCGCGGGCGGACCCTCCGTCTCCGATGCCGGGGCCTCGAGCGGCGGCCCCATGCGGCGACTGCGGGGGATGTGGGGCATCTGCCTGGCCTCGGGCGCGTCGTTCGTGGCGGCCTCCTACGTCGTGGCGACCTTCGTCGGCCCCGAGCTCTCCGCCGTCGTCGGCAGCATCTGCTCGCTCGGCGTCACGGCGCTGCTCGCCAAGCGCGCCTCGCGCGGCGGCGGCTCCGATGAGTTCCGCATGCGCGTCGAGTCGTCCGAGCCTATCGGCCTAGTGGGAGCCCTCAAGGCGTGGTCCTGCTTCATCTTGATCTTCGTGCTGCTGCTCGGGACCTCAAAGCTCGTCCCGGCCGTCAACGGGGCGCTCGCGGGCATCTCGTCGACGGTCCGGGTGTTCAACGGGCCCGGCGCGGGCACGCTCACGTTCTCGTGGGTCAACACCCCGGGCGTGTGGATCGCCCTCGCGGCGGTCGCGGGCGGGTTGATCCAGGGGGCGTCTTTCCGCATGATGGGCCGGGTCCTGCTGAACACGCTCAAGCAGATGGCGCCCACCGTCGCGACCATGCTCGCGGTCCTCGGTTGCGCGAAGGTCATGGGCTATTCGGGCATGATCTCGTCCATCTCGGGCTTCTGCATCGCGGTCGCCGGCGCGCTCTATCCCCTGGTGGCGCCCTGGATCGGCGCCGTCGGCGCCTTCGTGACGGGCTCGGGCACGAGTTCGGGCATGCTGTTCGGGCCGGTGCAGGCCGCCGCGTCCGAGGCGCTCGGGACCGATCCCTACTGGATGGTCGCCCTCAACTCGCTGGGCGTGGCGGCGGGCAAGATGCTGTCGCCCCAGACGCTGGCCATCGGGCTCGCCGCCGTCCGCGTGGAGGGGCGCGACGCGGAGCTGCTGCGCGCGGTTCTCCCGTACGCCCTGGGCTTCCTGGTCGTCATGTCGGCGATCGCGATGGCCGGGCAGCTGCTTTGGTAGATGTGATGTGTTGGGCGGCGGCGCGCGTTGACGCGCGCGGGATAGCTTCTAAAATGAACGACCGTTAGCTACCTGGCGTTTAGGAGGGCTCTATGTCCGAAACCCGTTTCGAGGACTTCGTCGGACTGATCGCGGCGCTCTCCAAGGAGATACAGCGCATCAGGGCGCACGAGGCCGCCAAGCTCGGCCTCAAGGGCGCCGACGTCATGGTCCTGTACTATCTCGCCCGGAACCCCGAGGGCCTGACGAGCGCCGAGCTCGCCCGCCGCGCCGGCGTGACGAGGGCCGCGGTCTCGCGGTCGCTGATGGGGCTCGAGGAGGAGGGCCTGGTCCGCGTGGAGGAGGACGAGACGTCCGGGCGATATAACGCCCCGCTGTTCCTGACTCCGCGCGCCGAGGAGGTCATGGCCCGTGCGGACGACGTGATCGGCCGCGTGGTGTGCGAGGCCGGCGGCGTGCTCGATGACGAGCGCCGCG
>USLT01000183.1 GCA_900555585.1 uncultured Collinsella sp. | reverse complement strand
GAGTCCGGGGTCGCCGGCCGCGCGGGCGATCCCCGCCCGCAGCCCGCGCTGCTCGGCGCGCTCGTGGCGGTAGAGGATATATGCCTTGGCGACCTCGAAATGGCCCTGTTCCATGAGGGCGCGCTCGACGAGGTCCTGTATCCCCTCGACGCTGCGGACGCCGGTGCTGCCCATGGCCGCCTCGACGGCGCCGAGCAGGTCGTCGAGCTGGTCGGGGCGGGCTTCCAGCTCGACGTCGGCGAAGGCCCCCGCCATGGCGGCGCGGATCTTCGCGGGGTCGTAGGGCTCCACGCGGCCGTCGCGCTTGGTGATGTTGTCGGCGGGCGCGCCGCCCGCGGTGGTTTCGGTGTGCTGCATGGCGCATGGTTCCTTTCGGGAGCTGCCGTCATGTTCGTTTCGTATGGCTAACTATGCTACCAAAACAATAGCAATAGTCGGTGTCGGATCGGCCGCTCCTTCGAAGCGCGATAAAATCGCCGGGACGGCTCGGGAAAGCCCGGCGAAACACGCTCGAAACCTGGCGTTTCCAGCGGCGCTTCTCTCTGATAAAGTGGGTCGTTATCCCGTTGTCCGATTCCGTGGAGGTGGCCATGTCAGCTGGAAGGTCCCTGTCGCCCCGGCAGTCGCTGTTCGTCGGCGTAACGCTGTTCTCGATGTTCTTCGGCGCCGGCAATCTCATCATTCCGCCCCTCCTCGGCCTTCAGGCGGGCGACTCCGTCGTCCCCGCGATGGCGGGCTTCCTCGTGACGGGAATCGGCCTGCCGATGCTCGGTATCGTGGCGGTCGGCTTGACGGGAACGATTCGCGAGCTCGCCTCGCGCGTGCACCCGGCTTTCGCGGGCGTCTTCGTGGCGGCGGTGTACCTCGCGATCGGCCCGTGCCTCGCCATCCCGCGCACCTCGTCCACGTCCTTCGAGATGCTCGAGCCGCTCCTGCCCGAAGCGGTCGGGGTCGAGACCGCGCGCCTCGCCTTCTCGGTCGTCTTCTTCGCCGTAGCCTTCCTGCTGGCGATGCGCCCCAACTCGCTGACGAGGCTGCTGGGACGCATCACGGGTCCCTCGCTCATCGTGCTGATCGTGCTCGTGGTGGGCGCCGCGCTGCTCGATCCGCCCGCGACGGTGGCCGCCGCCCGGGCCCCCTATGCCGACCTGCCCGCGCTGCAGGGCTTCCTGACGGGCTACCAGACCATGGACCTGCTCGCGTCGCTCACCTTCGGCATCATCATCGCCACGAACATCCGCGAGCTCGGCGTCGCGGACGACGCCGGGCTCATGCGCGAGGTCTCGCGCGCCGGCGTTTTCGCCGGCTTGCTCATGGGGGTCATCTACTGCGGGCTGGCGATGGTCGGCATCGGCATGGCGCCGCAGCTCGCGGGCGCGACGAACGGGGCGGAGATCCTCACCGCCTCGGCCACCGCGCACTTCGGGATGGCGGGCACCGTCGTCGTCGCGGTCATCTTCCTGCTGGCGTGCCTCAACGTCTGCATCGGCCTCATCAGCTGCTGCGGCACCTACTTCGCCGGCGTGCTCCCGTCGGTCCCGTACCGCGTGTGGGCGCTCGGCTTCGCGGTGTTCTCCTGCGTGGTCTCGAACTTCGGGCTCGACGTCATCCTGGCCTTCTCGGTCCCGCTGCTCAACGCGCTGTACCCGGTCGCCATCGTCCTCGTCCTCATGGGGTTGTTCCATCGTGCATGCGACCGCCTGCCGATGCTGTGGCCCTGGGTCGTCGGCGTCACGGCGGTGGTCAGCGTGGCGACGAGCCTGCGCGCGGCCTTCTTCAGGGGCGTGCCCCTGCCGTTCGACATGCTGCCCTTCGCGCGGTTCGACATGAGCTGGGTGCTTCCCGCGCTCCTCGCCGCCGTGGTCGGTGCGGTGCATTCCAAGTGCGCCCCGGCCGTCCGCGATCGGCCGCGGTAGGACCTCGGCAAAGGCGTCGCCCCGGGTCGGGGGTAAAACGCAAGGGCGGCTGTCCCGAATGGGGGAAGCCGCCCTTGCTCGTATGCTGGGGCTCGTGTCGGCCGCGGGGCCTAGAGCGATGCGTCCTCCTGCGAGGGCTCGGCATCCTTCGATGCCTGGCCGGCGGAGATGATCTGCTCGAACATGCTGGCCGAGTCGCGGAAGTCGGTCGGGAGGATGACGGTCGACGCGCGCCCGCTCTTGGCGAACTCGTTCATCATCTCGGTCCACTGGGTGAACATGAAGAGCTGGTTGGCCTCGTCGTTCCCAACGCCCGTCTCCTGGATGGTCTCGAGCGAGTCCTTGATGCCGATGGCGATCGCCTTGCGCTGGTTGGCGATACCCTCGCCGGCCTTCTCCATGGCCTCGGCCTCGGCGCGCGCCTCGGTCACGCGGCGGATGCGGTCGGCCTCGGCAAGGTCCTGCGCCGCGGCCTTGGTGCGCTGGGCCGCGTTGATCTGGTTCATGGAGTCCTCGACCTCGGCGGGAAGCGCGATCTTGGTGATAAGGGTGCTGACCAGGGTGAAGCCGTATGCGTCCATCTGCTCGGAGACGGTGGCGTTGACGTCCTTGGCGATATCGTCCTTCTTGGCGAAGACCTCGTCGAGCGTGTAGACGGGGATGGACGAGCGCAGGGCGTCGGTGATGAAGTCGCGCATCTGCGCCACGGGCTGCTGGAGCA
>USLT01000182.1 GCA_900555585.1 uncultured Collinsella sp. | reverse complement strand
CATCGAAGGGGAACCAACCCGCGTTGAGCGAGATGCGCTCCGCCCCGAACATTGCCGCTAGGCGCACGATCTGCCGGTAGTAGCAAAGCGTGAGACGCCGGATCTCCCCGTCTTCGGACGCCACGTTGTAGGCTTTCGGATTGCCCTGCTCGGGCGTGAGCGTCACGGCGCGCAGCCCGTGCCGGCGCATGCCCCGCGCGACCTCGTCGGCGTTGTACGCGCCGTGGGCATCGATGTTCACGTGGTTGTTGCACAGCCACAGATCGACATCGCGCACCCCCAGGGCGCTCACGTCCTCGAGGAATGCCTCGAAGCTCCAGTAGCGCCAAATCTGGTTGGTCGGGAGCATGCGCATGGGAATCGAGCCCCCTAGGCCTTGTCGACGCAGCCGAACACGTTCATGTAGTGCATGAGCGCATCCTTGTAGGCCTCGGCGCCGAAGAGGTCGTACTGCCAGGAGCTGATCTTCTTCTTGTCCGGATCGACGTCCGGCGCGTAGTCGGCCTCGATCTGATCCTTGACGGCCATGTTGGAGGCCTGCGAGAGGTCGGTCCAGAGGTTCACCTTCTGGATGCCGCACTCGATGGCATGCGCGATGAGGTCGTCGCCAGTGCCGGAGCCACCATGCAGGACCAGCGGGACATCGACGCTCTCGGCGATGGTCTTGAGCAGGTCGAACTCCAGGTGCGGGGTCCCCTTGTAGGCACCATGGCTGGTGCCTACGGCGACCGCCAGGCAATCTACGCCGGTGGCCTCGACAAACGCCGCGGCCTCCTCGGGATGGGTGAGGCCGGCGTCACGGGTCTCGGCGTACTCGTTGCCCTGGCCCACATGCCCGAGCTCGGCCTCGACGGACATGCCGACAGCATGCGCGATCTTGACGACCTCGCGGGACTCCTCGACGTTCTGCTCGTACGGCAACGTGGAGCGGTCGACCATGACCGAGGAGAAGCCGGAACGGACGGCACGGATGATGTGCTCGAAAGGACCGCCGTGATCGAGGTTCAGCGCAAAGGGGACCTGCGGGAAGCGGCGCTCGTAGAAGCGAGCGAGCTCGCCCATCTCCTCGATGCCAAACACGCCGGGAACTCCCAGGATAACCGGCGAGTTCAGCTCTGCAGCTGCCTGGAGGCACGCTTCCATGGTGAAGCGGCTGTACACGTTGGGAGCGGGGATGCCGTACCCGCCCTTCTTGGCCTCCTGCAAAAGCTCGTGCATCGGTTGCAACATTGTGAATACCCTCTTCCTGTCATGACGCCTGCGCGCCACCTATCGGTACAATTCCTTCTTCTCGGTGGGGACCTGACGGATCTCGAGCTCGATTCCACGCCCCGCCAATTCGTGCAACATATCCTCTTCCTCGGGAAGCAGGAAGATCGCCTGAGCGACCTGACGGCACCCTTCTCGGTTCTTGATGCCACCAAGGTTGACGCTCTCGATCTGCGGGCACGCATCGCAGATGCGCTTGGCGTCGGCAACGCTGCCGGTGACGATGAATAGCTTGTATTTATCGGTGACACCGCTGTTGAGCGCCTTGATGCTGTCGTCGATCGTCTTGATGACGAGCTTCACTCCCTGAGGTTTCGCCAGGCGCAGCGTCGTCATCTTGAGGCTGTTCGTGGCGGCATCGTCGTCGGCGACCAGAATGCAGTCCGCGCCGATCGTCTTAGTCCACGAGAAGGCGACCTGACCATGCAGCAAGCGATGGTCGATACGTACGAGCTCGATCACTTTCCGGCTCCTTTCGTTTGCTTAAAACTCTTCCGCTTCGCCCTGCGCCGCTTCGTTCGCCAAATCGGTGCAAAGGACGATATGCTCCCTGGCGCGCTCCACGATATGGGGAAGCTCGGCTGCCAGACTCTCGGCAGGGCATGCCGCGACCTCGATAAGGAGCGCGAGATTGAGGCCCGCCAGCAAGTGGAAGTCGTACGTGCCCAAAAGACCCATGAAGTCGTTGTTCACCGAGCCGCCGAGAACATCCGTCATGACCACCAGCTCGGCATTCTCGTAATCGTGCGTGGCAACGATTCGCCTGAACTCTTCGGAGTAATCCACCGACGGATCCACATACGCCGTCACGCACTCCACGGGCACCGCGTCGCCAAAGATCATACTGAGCGATGTCTTGATGCCCTTAGAAAACTCACCATGCGTGGCAATCACAATCCGTTTGTCCAACCCGTTCACCTCCTCGACCGCTCGCCATTTCCACGCGGACAGGCCCTCAGCCCACCCGCGATTTGTCTATTACATAATAGACGTCTATTACGTCTGAGATGTATTGTGAGCTGTAATCAGTTTGCTAACGGCGAGAATGGGGCGGCGAATGGTAGCCGCCACGTGCAAGGGGTCTTTTTGGTCACCCAATTGGCTTATCTAAGCTGCCACCAGCGCAACGCACACGCCAAGCATCACGCCGCCCGCACGCCATGCCCCCTAGCTGTTAAGTGCCAAGGCGTTGTTTACATCCGGATGATGACAAATAGGGAGGCCTCCCGCATGTTGTGAGTTGTCTAGACGAACAGCAGGGGAGCCCTCCCATGGAGCAACATCCTAACGCAAGGCTCACCCCGAGGGGGCGCGAGACCCTGGTCTCGCGCGTGGAAGCCGGCGTCCCGGTCGCCGAGGCCGCCCGCCAGTTGGGC
>USLT01000181.1 GCA_900555585.1 uncultured Collinsella sp. | reverse complement strand
GACGCCGCCCTCTCAAGGCGGAGATCACCGGTTCGAATCCGGTACGGGCTACCAACTGTTAAAGGACGTGCTTACACGTCCTTTTTGCTTTCGCAGGCGATCATATGGGCTGCCGTCACGACAGCCCATGCCCTTATAGGTCCGCGAGCTCCACGCACCGGGTCGCCACGCGAAATACCAGCGACTCCGAATGAGAGACCATTAACAGGCCCATGCCGCGCTCGTCGGCAAGCCCGACCAACGCGCGCCAAATCTCGGCCTGCGTGACCATATCGAGCATCGCCGTCGACTCATCGGCTATGAGGTAGCCGGGGCGCGTCATGAGCGCGCGGAGCAGGCAGCAACGCATCAGCTCGCCACCGGACAGCTCATGCGGATAGCGCGAGAACCATTGCTCTCGAACCCCCAGGCGATCAGCGAGCGCTCGATTGTCGGCAGATGAAGGCTCCCCGGCCTCGCACATAGACCTTCCGACGCGAAGCAGCGGATCGAACGCCTGCTCGGGATGCTGCCAGATCAACTGCACCGGATACGGCCCACGGCAAGATGCCGGCACACGCTTCCGCGAGCCCCCGCAAGCGAGCTCGTGGGCGTCTGCGAGCACGCGACCCGAGTCGGGTGCGATGTAACCCGCAAGGATACGGCACAGCGTCGTCTTTCCCGCCCCGGAGGCCGCGTTGAGGGCGACGCGCTCGCCGGGCGCGACGTCGAGCGAGACACCGCGCAGGAGCGGCGGACGCCCAGGATAGCCATATGAGATATTCTCGGCGATCAGCATCGGCCACGACCCCCGTCATCGAATCCGTCCCAAAACCCGTGCTCGGGCATCGCGTGCCACAGCGCGCGAGAGAACGGGTGGCGCAGCGTGTCGGGGTCCGCGAAGCTGTCGACATCGGTCTCTTCGACGATGCTTCCATCTCGAAAGACCGCGATGCGGTCTGCGACGCGGAGCGCGAGCTCGAGGTCATGGGTGATCAGCAGGACCCCGCCACCCGACCTCGCGAACGTCCGCAGGTCATCGAGCGCGCGAACCGCGAGCTCCATATCGAGCCCCGGCGTGGGCTCGTCGGCGACGATGAGCTCGGGCTCGTCCATGAGGGCGCACATGAGCAGGACGCGCCGGGCCATGCCGCCGGAAAGCTCATGGGGATACATGCGCTCGACCGACGGATCGAGCCCGTAGCGGTCGAACAGCTCGCGCTGGCGCTCCCGTCGACGAAGCGCATCGCGGCGGCGCTCGGAGGCGTTCCGGCCCCGAGCCGCACCGCGCACCTGGCTGGCGACCCTCATCAATGGGTCGAGATGAGACACGCCCTGGGGGACGAGGGAGATGCCGTTGCCGCGCAGCGCGCGCAGCCCCTCCGCGTCGCACGGAGCCCCATCGAACCAGATGCGACCGCTAACCATCGCATTCGGCTCGTAAAGCCCCAGAATCGCATCTGCGAGCAGCGTCTTGCCGGAGCCGCTCGCCCCTACGACGGCGACCACCTCTCCCCTATGGACCGAAAGGGTCAATCCGTGAAGGACCTCGACGCGTCGGCGAGAAGCCCTGAAATAGGGCTCGTCGGTCGCGTACATATCGAACGAGACCGTGAGGTCCTCGATGCTCAGCAGATGATGTCCGCCAGGATGGCGAGAATCGCCGCGATGGCTGTGATGGTGATGGAATTCGGCGTCCGCGTGGGCGCGGCGGTGCGATACCGAACCCCACGGCGCGTCAGCGCGCTCGAAGCCGGTGCTCATGCCTGGACCCCCTCCCTCGTCACCAGGCGCTTGAGCCCGGTTCCGACGCGGTCGAACAGCAGCACGACGAGCAGCAGCGCGGCTCCAGGGAAGACCGCGAGCCACCAGTCGCCGCCCGACAGGTGGCCCATGGCCTCGGAGAGGATGACGCCGATAGCCGGCGACTCGGGCGACAGGCCGAAACCCAGGAACGTGATCGAGGCCTCGTGGAGAATCGCATGGGGGAACAGCAGCACGAGCCCGACGAGGTACTGCGGGAGCACGGCCGGCAGGATATGGCGCCATGCGGCGCGTGGGGCGGAAACGCCGAGCCGCCGTGCGCAAGCTACGTACGCGCGCTGTTTGACCTGCATGATCTCCGCGCGAAGCAGGCGGGCCAGACTTGTCCAATGCGTGCAGGCGACACCGACCATCACGCCGACCGCGCCGCGCCCCAACGCATAGCTGATCAAGATGAGCAGCACCAGGTGCGGGACCCCCATGACGAGGTCTATGAGCCAGGTGACGACGGCGTCGGCGCGGCGCCCGCCGAGGGCCGCCGCGCATGCGAGCGCGAGGGCGACGACCGAGGACACCGCCGCCGATATGAAGCCGACGGCGATGGAGGCGGACAGGCCCGCGATGGTTCGCGAGAGCATGTCGCGACCCATCCAGTCGGTGCCGAAGGGATGAGTTATGGACGGAGCGATGTTCTTGGCGGCAAAATCCGTAACGACGGCATCGTCCGCCAGCATGAGGCCCGCGGCGCAGACGAGCGCGAGCACCGCCGCGCCAGAGACTACCATGGCGAGCAGCGCGCGCCGTCCCGTAAGGGGGCCGCGATCGGCGGGAACGTGAAACTCGGTCATGCTAGCCATGGGAAGCCCCCGCACGGACCCGGGGGTCGACGACGCCTTGGAGGACGTTGGCGATGA
>USLT01000180.1 GCA_900555585.1 uncultured Collinsella sp. | reverse complement strand
GACACCTGGTACGACTACGTGAAGCTCCTCGCGCAGTTCCTGGTCGGCGCGGGCTACAAGGGCCTTCTCGTGCTCATCGACGAGCTGGTCAACCTCTACAAGATCCCCAACGCGATCACGCGCCAGTACAACTACGAGAAGATCCTGACGATGTACAACGACACGCTCCAGGGCAAGGCGTGCCACCTCGGCATCATCATGGGCGGCACCCCGACCTCGATCGAGGACCGCAGGCGCGGCGTCTTCAGCTACGAGGCGCTGCGGAGCCGCCTCACGCAGGGCCGCTTCGCCCGGGAGGACATGCCGGATATGCTGGCGCCCATCATCCACCTGCATCCCCTCACGCACGAGGAGCTGCTCGTCCTCATCGAGAAGCTCGCGCAGATCCACGCCGGCTATTTCGGCTACGAGACCCCGCTCACCATCGAGGACCTCGTCTCGTTTCTGACCATCGAGTTCGGGCGCGTCGGAGCCGACAGCCACCTCACGCCCCGCGAGGTGATACGCGACTTCATCGAGCTGCTCGATATCATCTACCAAAACCCGGATGCCGACGTCTCCGAGCTGCTCGGAAGCGTCGGGTCGAGCGCGGATGCGGGATCGGCGGCCGGCACCGCCCCCGCATCCGCCCGCTCGCCGCGGGAGTTCGCCGAGTTCACGCTCTAGAATCTCGCTCGGACCCCTACTCGGCTCCATCCACGGGCTTCAGCGCCTCCGCCGACTCCGCCACCGCATCCGTCGCGGGGCGCTTGCCGTATGCGTCGCGCTCGAGCTCGTCGATAAGCTCCACGTACGCGTTGTCCGGAGCGTTTCTGATGGGGGCCTTCTTGGCATAGAGCTTCACCGCGCCCGCCGTCTTGTTGATCGGCTGCAGCGTGCCGGGACCCGCGATGCAGCCGCCGGGGCATGCCATGCCCTCGAGCAGATACCCGTCGAACCTGCCCTTGACGGCGGCCTTCATCATCTTGCGGCACTCGTCGAGTCCCTCGGCGCTTGTGACGCGCACCTCCATCTCGGGATGCTCGCGATGGATCGCGTTGACGACGGCGTTGGCCACGCCGCCCGCCACCGCGAAGGCGCGTCCGTCGGCGCTAGCGACCTCGAAGTCGCTGGAACCCTCGCCCGCCAGCTTGGTGTAGTCGATGCCCTTGGCCTCCATCATGCCCGCCATCTCCTCGAAGGTGAGCACGAAGTCGACCTCGCTCTTGACGCTCCTGCGCTGCGCCTCGAGCTTCTTGGCCGCGCACGGGCCAACGAAGACGATCTTGGCATCCGGATGCTGCTTGCGGATCAGCCTTGCGGTGAGCGTCATGGGCGTGAGGGCCATCGAGACGCATCCCGCGTGCTCCGGGAACTCCTTCTTGGCCATGACCGACCATGCGGGGCAGCACGAGGTCCCCATGAACGGAATCTTGGCGGGCACCTCCTCCAGGAAGTCCTCCGCCTCCTGCACCGCGCACAGGTCGGCGCCGAGCGCCACCTCCTCCATGCCGGTGAAGCCGAGGTCCTTGAAGGCCTCGCGCAGCTTGTCGACGTTGCCCTTTCCACCGAACTGCCCGACGAAGGCGGGGGCGACCTCGGCGATGACCTCCTGGCCGGAGCGGATCGCGCTGATGACCTGGAAGATCTGGCTCTTGTCGGCGATGGCGCCGAAGGGGCAGCTCACGAGGCACTGGCCGCAGGAGACGCACTTGTCGTAATCGATCGCGGCGCGCCCCTGCTCGTCCGAGCCGATGGCGTTCATGCCGCACGCCTTTGCGCAGGGCCGCTCGAGGTGCTGGATCGCGCCATAAGGGCACACGCTCTGGCAGCGCCCGCACTTGATGCACTTCTCCTGGTCGATGTAGGCCTTCTTGTCCTTGAAGGTGATAGCGCCCTTGGGGCAGATCTCGCGGCACGGGTGCGCGAGGCATCCCTGGCACGCATCGCTCACGCGATAGGCGTTCTCCTCGCATGCGTTGCAGGCGAATGAGATGACGTTGATCAGCGGCGGTTGGTAGTACGTCTCGGGCTTCGCAGCCTCGGCGACGCCCTCTGACAGGCGGGCGTGCTTGTCGACGCCCTGCAGGGGAAGGCCGAGCGCCAGGCGGATGCGCTCGCCGATGATTGCCCGCTCATGGAAGACGCTCTCGCGGTAGGTCGCCACGTCGCCGGGTAGGATCTCGTAGGGCAGCTCGTTGACCCAGTCGTAGTCGCCTCCCTCGTAGGCGAGCCGGGCGACCTCGCGAAACACGGTCCGACGGATGTTGGTGAGATTGGTGTAGACCCCGCGCATGGCAGTACCCATGTGAGCCCCTCCTCGAAAATGGCGTTGCCGATGACTCCATTCTATAATCGGTCGCGAAGCTTGCATGAGATTGGAAGTAAAGATATTGGAAGCATGCGCCCCCGGTAGCCGGGCGCGCGCCGCATTCCGGCGCATCGCCCCCGTCATCGCCTGGATCGGTATCTGGCAGGCCGCGAGCCTGGCCATCCGCAACGACCTGCTGCTGCCCGGCCCGTCGCTCGTCTTAGCGTCGCTGGGGCGCCTCGCACTCGATCCATCGTTCTGGCAGGTGGTCGCCAACTCCGCCAGTCGAATCATGGCGGGCGTCGCCGCCGGGTACGCATGCGCCGCGGCCCTCGCGGCGGCGGCAGGCGCCAGCGGCATGGTGCGGGC
>USLT01000179.1 GCA_900555585.1 uncultured Collinsella sp. | reverse complement strand
CTTGAGGAAGTGCTCGAGCCACAGCACGGACTCGGCGTCCAGGTGGTTGGTCGGCTCGTCGAGCAGCAGCAGGTCGGGCGCCTCGAGCAGGAGCTTGCACAGGGCGACGCGACGGCGCTCGCCACCGGAGAGCACGTTGACGGGCATATCGGAATCGGGCAGCTGCAGCGCGTCCATCGCGACGCCGAGCTTGGAGTCGATGTCCCAACCGTCGGCGGCGTCGATCTCGTCCTGAAGGCGGCCCATCTCGGCCATCAGGGCGTCCATGTCGGCGTCGGGGTCGCACATCTCCTCGCCGATCCTATTGAATCGGTCGACCTTGGCCAGGATGTCGCCAAAGGCCATGCGGACGTTCTCGATAACGGTCTTGTCGTCGTCCAGCGGGGGCTCCTGCTGGAGGATGCCGACGGTGTAGCCGGGGGTCAGGCGGGCGTCGCCGTTGGAGACCTCCTCGATGCCGGCCATGATCTTGAGCAGGGTCGACTTGCCCATGCCGTTGGGGCCGACGACGCCGATCTTGGCGCCGGGGTAGAAGGACAGCGACACGTCGTCGAGGATGACCTTGTCGCCATGGGCCTTGCGGGCCTTGTACATGCTGTAGATAAACTCTGCCATTATGCTCCCTTGTTCAAGCACGATGAACCGGCGGTACTGACCCGCCCATTGTCTCATGCCCGCGCTCGGGCGGTCACGCCTCGCACGCTAAATCCACGGGCTCAGGGCGACCGGATCGCGCGAGACCCTCCGCACGGCGGCGATGCTGCATAATAGGGCGAGACGAACCCGATGAAAGGACCCGCATGGACGAGCACGACACCCCCGCGGCCGCGCCGGAGCCGGCCGAGACGATGACGACCAAGCTCGAGGTCATCCTGGGCGCCGAGGGAGTCCGGCGGCTGCAGGGCGCGCGCGTGGCGGTGTTCGGGTGCGGCGGCGTCGGATCGAACTGCATCGAGGCGCTCGCGCGCGGCGGCGTCGGCACCATAGCCATCGTCGACAAGGACGTCGTCGCGCCGAGCAACATCAACCGCCAGGCCATCGCGTATACGAGCACCGTCGGACGGCGCAAGATCGATGTGACCGCGGCCATGATCGCCGACATCAACCCGGATGCCCGCGTGATCGCGCGGCACGCCTTCGTGCTCGCGGAGAACATCGAGGAGCTGCTAGCCGAGCTCGAGGAGGCATGCGGCGACCCGCTCGACTACATCGTCGACGCCATCGACACGGTCTCGACCAAGCTCGCCATCGCCAAGCTCTGCGAGGAACGCGGGCTGGCGCTCATAAGCTCCATGGGCGGGGCCAACAAGCTGCATCCCGAATGCCTGCGCATCGCCGACGTGCACAAGACGGTGAACGACTCGCTCTCGCGCATCATGCGCAAGGAGTGCCGCAAGCGCGGCATCCGCCATCTGCGCGTCCTGTACTCCTGCGAGGAGCCCATGCATCTGAAGGCGCGCGAGGGCGCGGCAGCGAGCGAAGCGACCTGGGCACCGCGAGCTTCATGCCGCCCATCATGGGGCAGATGATCGCCGGCGAGGTGATACGCCAGATCTCCGGCGTCGGCGTCGATTCTGACACCGAGTCGGCCCTCGCCATGCACGACGCCGCCCAGCGCGGGGCGCTCGCCGGCCGCAAGCGCGGCGGCAAGAAGAGCTCTTAGGGAACCGCGCATGCAACGGCTCTTCGACATGCACTGCCACCTATCCGCCATGGCCAACGCCGACGAGGTGGCGCTCGATGCGGCGAGGCTCGGTATATCCCTGATCAACATGTCGGTCTCCCCCGCCGATGCGCGCGCGGCGGAACGTCTTGCCGCCCATGGGAACGTCCGCCTTGCCCGGGGCCTGCATCCTTGGTGGGTGGCGGACGGCGCGGTCAAGCTCGACGAGATAGAGCTCGCAGCCGACGCATGCGCCGCTTCAAGGTTCGTCGGGGAGGTCGGCCTCGACTTCTCGAGGGCGCGCGAGAAGAGCGCCGAGGCCCAGATCGAGGCGTTCGAGAAAATCGCCCGGGCTTGCGAGGCCCGCGCTGCCGAGGGCAGGGTCCTATCGATCCACGCGGTTCGGTCCGCAGGGGCCGTCCTCGATATCCTCGAGGCCCATGGCATGGCGGGAGGGGCCGCCTGCATCATGCACTGGTTCTCGGGCACGAGCGACGAGCTCGCCCGGGCACGAGACCTGGGCTGCCACTTCTCCGTCGGAGACCGCATGCTCGCGACGAGGCGGGGCAGGGAGTACGCCAGGCAGGTACCCGCCGACAGACTCCTCCTCGAGACCGACGCCCCGACATCGTTCGGCGAGGACGGCGCCGCCGGGGAGATCGAGGCGCGCCTCCTCGCAACTGCCGCGGCCCTGGCCGATCTGCGCGGAGAAGAAAGGGAGCCCCTCCTCGACCGCATGGCGCGGACGAGCGAGGAGCTCCTCGGGTAGAAAACGATCGCGGACGCGGTCCCTATTGTCCCGCAAGGGAGACGACGACGTCGGCGAGGGCCCGCGCGAGCGCGCCATGGCCCTCGGGCGACAGATGGATATGGTCCACCGGGCTCGGCTCGCATATCTCCGACGCGTCCAAAAACAAGCACCCCTGCTCGTCCGCGATTACGCGATACGCCTCTGCGGCCTCGTGAGACACTGCCACCGAGCGCATGTCGAAAGAGGATAGGACAAC
>USLT01000178.1 GCA_900555585.1 uncultured Collinsella sp. | reverse complement strand
CATCCCGCCGGATGCGGCATCAGAGCAGGTGGGAAGAGCCTTCCTACAGTGGACGCATCCTCCCACACTTTTCGCAGGAAAAAACATGAACAACCTCTTTCGCTCCCTGCCTTCGGTCGACGCCTGCCTGAGCGGACTGGAAAACGCCGCGCCCGTACTGTACGCAACGACGCCCCGCCCATTGCTCCGGTCGCTCACCAACGCCTTTCTGGACGGCTGCCGCAGAGACATCAAGGAAGGACGCCTTACGGATTCCGGACAGCTCGGCTTGGACGCCCTGCTCCCCCGGCTCGCCGCCTTCGCGGAAAAAGAGGCCGCACCGCGCTTCCGCCGCGTGCTCAACGCCACCGGGGTCGTCATCCATACCAATATGGGCCGCTCCGTCCTCGCGGACGAGGCCGTGAACGCCATCCTCAAGGCTTGCCGGGGGTACTCCAACCTTGAGCTGAACCTTGCCACAGGGGAACGCGGCAGCCGCTACAGCCACGTTGAGGCCGCCCTTGTGGTCAACAACAATGCCGCCGCCGTTCTGATCACGATGGACGCGCTCTGTTCCGGCGGCGAAGTCGTGGTCGCCCGGGGGCAGCTTGTGGAAATCGGAGGCAGCTTCCGCATTCCTGACGTCATGGAACGCAGCGGAGCCACCCTGCGCGAGGTCGGATGCACCAACCGCGTCCACCCGCAAGACTACGAAAACGCCATCAGCGAGCGCACGGTCGCCCTCATGCGCGTCCATACGTCGAACTACCGCATCGTCGGCTTCCATGCGGACGTGCCCGTTGAAGAACTCGCGGACATGGCGCACCGGCACGGCCTCCCGCTCATTGAGGATCTGGGCAGCGGCAGCTTCCTCGACTTCACCGCAGCCGGGCTGCCCGGCGAACCGACCGTGCGTTCGGTGGTTGCCGCCGGCGCGGACGTGGTTACCTTCTCTGGTGACAAAGTGCTCGGAGGCCCGCAGGCCGGGATTATCGTGGGCACGAAGGCGATCATCGAGAAAATCAAGCGGAACCCGCTCAACCGGGCCCTGCGAGTCGACAAGATGACCCTCGCCGCCCTTGAGGCCACCCTACGGCTGTATCTGGACGAGCAGCTCGCCGCTCTGGGCGAGGGCGAGCAGCTCCCCGGCAAGGCCGCGTTCATGCTGCACGATACCTTCGGCTTCCCGATCGACCTCACGGTCGAGATCGCGGAGGGCGCCGGCCACGCCGTCGACATCGAGGGCTTCGACGCCGAGATGGCGCAGCAGAAGGCTCGCGCCCGCGCCGCCGCCAAGGGCGATGCATGGGGCTCCTTCAACGACGTCTGGACCGAGCTAGCCGACCAGCTGCCCGCCACCGAGTTCGTCGGCTACGACGAGGAGAGCATCGAGGGCGCCCGCGTCCTCGCAATCGTCGTGAACGGCGAGCGCACGCCCAAGGCCGAGAACGTTCAGGGCGTCCAGGTCGTGCTCGACCGCACCCCGTTCTATGCCGAGATGGGCGGCCAGGCGGGCGACCGGGGCCTCATCGACACCGATTCCGCCCAGCTCTTCGTCGAGAACACCGTCTCCAAGGGCGGTCTTTACGTCCATGAGGGAAACCTGTCCGGCTCCCTGTCCGAAGGCGACGTCGTCTTCGCCGGTTACGACCTCGACCGCCGCGCCCTGCTCCGCCGCAACCACACCGCGACCCACCTGCTCGACGCCGCCCTCAAGGAGGTCCTGGGCGACCATGTCAACCAGGCCGGCTCCCTTGTGGCCCATGACTACCTGCGCTTCGACTTCACGCATTTCGAGGCTATGACCACCGAGCAGATCCAGGCGGTCGAGGATCTCGTCAACGCCCAGATCCTCGCTGCCAAGCCCGTCGTCACGCGCATCATGGGCATCGACGAGGCCAAGGCCTCCGGCGCCGTCGCCCTGTTCGGTGAGAAGTACGGCGACGTCGTTCGCGTCGTTTCCGTCGGCGAGGAGGACCAGCCCTTCTCGCGCGAGCTCTGTGGCGGCACGCATGCCTCCAACACTTCCGAGCTCGGGCTCTTCAAGATCATCTCCGAGTCCTCCACCGGATCGAACATCCGCCGTATCGAGGCTGTGACGAGCGCGGGCGCCATTGAATGGCTCGAGGGCCGCGCCGCCATCGCCGAGAAGGCGGCCGCCGCGCTCAAGTGCCGCATCGAGGAGGTGCCCGCGCGCGTCGCCGGGCTCCAGTCCGACCTACGCGAGTCCAACCAGAAGCTCAAGGCGGCCCTTACCGGCGGCAGCTCCGATGCCATCAGCTCCGCGATCGAGGGCGCCATCGACGCCGGCGGCTACAAGCTCGTTTTGGCTCAGCTCTCGGGCCTCGAGGGCTCCGAGCTCCGAAACGTCTGGGACACCATTCGCCAGAAGGTCGCGGGACCTGTGGCCTGCGTCGTCGCAACGGTGACCGAGAAGGGCACGCCCGCCCTGCTCGCTGCCGGCACCGACGATGCGGTCGCCTGCGGCTTCAAGGCCGGCGACATCATCAAGGAGATTTCGGGGCTGGTCGGCGGCCGCGGCGGCGGTAAGCCCGGCATCTGCCAGGGCAGCTGCGCCGCCACGCCGGAGCAGGTTGAAGATTTTTTGAAGGAGAATATTGATCATGAGAATGCGCTTTAAACCCTATGCACACGACGAGCTGATGGCCGCCGATTTCCACGTCCACGAGCCCCTGATCTGGGGCGGCAAGT
>USLT01000177.1 GCA_900555585.1 uncultured Collinsella sp. | reverse complement strand
TACCGCTCAGCAGGACAAAGACCATGGGCAGGCTGAAGATGAAGATCGCGGCGCGGCCAGCGGTGCTTTTCCACATATGACGCAGGTAGATGACGCCGGAGTGCCAAAGAAACGCAAGGATGAACAACGCGAAACCGCCAAAAAGCGATAGGCCGATCGCCGCAAGCAGGCCGTCCGTCTCGATGAACGGCGGGATCGCGTTGCCCCAATCGTCGACACGGGGCTCCATGCAAAACGACCAGCCCCATGCGAAGCCCATGACGCCGAACGCGATATCGATGAGGCACCCGACCTTGCCGGCGCCGCGCCGAAGCGACCTGCCGAAAGAATAATCGAACTTCATCGGTACCCCCATGCCGGCCCCGATCTTCCTCGTACGCGAGCGTGCGCTTAGGCGCGGGCATCCTCGACGATCTGCTTGACCGTCGCCTGCAGCTTGGCGAGGTCCTCCTCGCTGGGGACCCACTGCTGGGTGATCACGGGGACGGGGAGGTTGAACTTTGCCTTCTCCATCTCCTCGTACACCTGCTTGGGGCCGAGCGGCGCCCAGCCGTAGGAACCGAAGGCCAGGCCGATGCGCTGCTCGTTCTTAGGCGAGAGGCCGCGCATGTAGGTCAGGAAGCTCGCCACGGTGGGCAGCATGTTGGAGTTGAGCGTGGGCGAGCCGATGGCGACGTAGCGGGCGTCGCACATGTCGGTCATGATGTCCGAGATATGGGACGCCTTCACATCGATGAGCTTGGCCGGGATGTCCTCGGCGATGAACGAGTCGCAGATCTCGCGCGCCATCTTCTCGGTGGAGTGCCACATGGAGTCGAAGACGACGACGGCCTTCTCCTGGGTCTTGTACGTGGTCCAGTCCTCGTAGCAGGAGATGATCTTATCGATATGGGAGCGCCAGATGCAGCCGTGGCTCGGGGCGATCATCTTGAGGTCGAGTCCCTTCACCGCGGCAAGGGCCTTCCCCGCCTGCATGCCGTAGGGCCACACGATGTTGGCGTAGTACTTCTTGGCCTGTTTCATGATCTCGCACAGGTCGTTCTCGTCATCGAAGCGCTTCGTCGTGGCGAAATGCTGGCCGAAGGCGTCGTTGGAGAACAGGATCTGGTCCACGTCGGAGTAGGTGACCATGTTATCCGGCCAGTGCACCATCGGCGTGGCGACGAAGCTGAGCGTGCGCTCGCCGATGCACAGGGTATCGCCGCTCTTGACGGGCGTGGCCTCGATGCCGAAGTGCGCGTAGACCTCCTTGACGCCCGCGCCCGCGCTCGCGTAGATCTGCGCGTTGGGGGCGATTCTATGGATCACCGGCAGGGAGCCGGAGTGGTCCATCTCCACATGGTTGGTGATGACGACGTCGATCTTGGACGGATCAACGACCTGGGAGATCCGCTGGACGAGCTCGTCGGAGAACGTCGCCTTGCAGGTGTCGATCAGGGTGATCTTCTCGTCCATGATCAGGTAGGCGTTATAGGTGATACCCGCTTCGGTGGTGTAGCCGTGGAACAGGCGCTCGTTCCAGTCGATGCCGCCGACCCACCAAACCTTCGGGGAGATCTCGATAGCGTTCAGCATGGTGCCTCCTTGTTGCTGCTGTATGCCACCGCCCATGATAGCACGCGGCGCGCCCGGGCCGAGAGCGGCCATGGGCGCGCCGCCTCTCAAGGCATATGGAACACCGCGACGCAAAGATGCGGCAAGGCGACCATGCGACGGGGACCCCTTCGCGCGAGCCGCGCGAAAGCCCTAAGCGGTCGCGAGGCGCCAGATATGCACCGCGAGGTACACCAGCTCATCGCGCGTGACAACGTCGCCGTACTCACGCTCCATATATTCCTTGAGCTTGTACGCGATCGACATCTCGCGCTCGTATTTCGCGCTCATCTGCAAAAACAGAGCGTCATCGTCCCCATCGAGCAGGTGTCCCGTGAAGTAGCGCTCGACAAAGTACTTCACGTGGGTCACGAACCGGCGATAATGGATGCCCGTGGTGTCGACAGGGCGGTTGAGAGAGAAGACCACGAGGTTGATGAGCTTACCGATCACCTTCGCATAGCGCGCCGCATCATAGGCCGTCCCATCGGTACCGCGGGCATTGGCGATATGGAACGCGATATTGGCCGCCTCCTCATCTGGCAGGGAGATGCCCATCCGCTCCTCGACGAGCCGCACGCCGAGCATACCGACGCGAAACTCCTCGGGATAGTAGTTCTTGATCTCCCAAAACACCCGGTTGGTGATGGTCATCCCCTGACGGACGCGTTCGAGGGCAAAGTTGAGGTGATCGGTCAATAGCAGGTAGATCGCCGGCGAGAGCTCGCAGGAAAGCATGCGCTGTGCCTCGGCGACGATCTCTTGCGTCACCTCGACGAGCTCGGGCGCAACCGACCCCATGAGCTCGCCGACCTGCCCCGACCGGCCCTCCTCGACCGGGACGAAGACCTGTTCGCCCTCGGACTGCGCGACCTCGGCTCCCGGCTTCTTGCCGTAGCCGATGCCGCGGCCCAGCAAGATGAACTCGCGGCCATCCTGGTCCGTCACGAGAACCACGCTCGAATTGAGCACTTTCTTGATGGTGTACATGGCGAACCAGGACCCTTTCTCACACGGTCGACCGCACGTGGACGCCTATGCCTCGTCCTCGGCGAGCCCATTACGGGCGATAACATCTTTATACCAATAGAAACTATCCTTGCGATAGCGGTCGTAGGTACCCTTGCCATAATCATCGGCGTCAACATAGACATAACC
>USLT01000176.1 GCA_900555585.1 uncultured Collinsella sp. | reverse complement strand
GAGGCCCGCGAATCGGGGGCGGTGGTAACCGCCGGCGCCATCGCGGAGAAGCTGGGCGTGTCCACGCCGCGCGTCGCCGCCCTGCTCAAGCGCCTGGAATCCAAGGGCCTTATCGCGCGCAAGCGCAGCGCGGTCGACGCGCGCGTCACGGAGGTCGTCCTCACCGATGAGGGCTCCGCCCGCGTCGAGGCGTTTCGCATCGAGATGCGCGCCCAGGTCGCGATGCTGATCGATGAGCTGGGCGAGGAGCGTCTGTGCGACTTCTTCGAGACCGCGTCGGAGATTCGCGCCCGCCTGCATCCGCCCACCATGCTTCCCTAGGGAGCGGTCGTCGCCGCGGCCACGTCGCCCGCGACGGCTCGCATCGCATCTTGCCATCCCAACGGATAAACGTGTTTATAAATACCTTATAGGGTTAGATAAGGAGACGTCATTGTTCAAGCTGTTTAAAAACCTGGCGAAGCGCGAATGGGGGCTCGTCGCCGCGGCGCTCGCGTTCATCGTCTGCCAGGTCTGGCTCGACCTCAAGTCGCCCGAGTACATGGCCGAGATCACGCGCCTGGTGCAGGTCGAGGGCTCGACCATGCCCCAGATCCTCGCCGCGGGCGGCAAGATGCTCGCCTGCTCGCTCGGCAGCCTCCTCGCGGCGGTCGCGACGGCGGTCTGCTCGGCGCGGATCGCGGCGGGCTTCGGCGGAACCATGCGCGCGAAGCTGTTCGGCAAGGTCCAGTCCTTCTCCATGGAGGAGATCGGGCGGTTCTCGACGCCGAGCCTGATCACGCGCTCCACCAACGACGTCATGCAGGTCCAGATGCTCATCGTCATGGGCTTGCAGATGCTCATCAAGGCGCCCATCACCGCCGCGTGGGCCATCACCAAGATCGCGGGCAAGCGCTGGGAGTGGACTGCGGCAACGGCCGTGTCCATCGTGGTGCTCCTCCTCGTGGTCGCCGTGTGCCTCGTCATCGCGACGCCGCGGTTCCGCCGCATGCAGCGCCTGACCGACGACCTCAACCGCGTGTCGCGCGAGAACCTCTCCGGCCTTTCGGTCATCCGCGCGTACAACGCCGAGGGCTACCAGGAGCGCCGCTTCGGCGAGGTGAACGACATGCTCACCAACAACCAGCTCGTGGGATACCGCACCATGGTCTTCCTCATGCCCACCATCCAGGCAACGATGAGCGGGCTGTCGCTGGCCATCTACTGGATCGGCGCGGCGCTGATCGATTCCTCGGCCATGGCTGGAAAGATCGCGCTGTTCTCTGACATGATGGTCTTCTCGCAGTACGCCATCCAGGTCGTCATGGCCTTCATGATGCTCGTGATGATCTTCATGATCCTGCCGCGTGCCCAGGTCGCGGCCGGCCGCATCCGCGAGGTGCTCGACACCGAGCCCTCCATCGCCGGCGGCGAGCGCGCCGAGGGCGAGCCCGGCATGCGGGGAGAGGTCGAGTTCCGCGACGTCACCTTCCGCTATCCGGACGCCGAGGGCAGCATGCTGCGCCACGTCTCCTTCACCGCGCACCGCGGCGACACGGTCGCCTTCATCGGGTCCACGGGATCGGGAAAGTCCACGGTCATCAACCTCATCCCGCGCTTCTACGATGCCACCTGGGGCCAGGTGCTGGTCGATGGCGTCGACGTGCGCGACTACTCCGTGCGCGAGCTGCGCAACAAGATCGGCTACGTCTCGCAGAAGGCGACGCTGTTCGGCGGGACGGTCAGCACCAACGTGGCGTACGGCGACAACGGCCGCGGCCCGGTGAGCGAGGCCGACGTGGCGGACGCCATCGATACCGCGCAGGCGGCCGAGTTCGTCCAGAAGATGGAGGGCGCCTACCACGCCCAGGTCGCCCAGGGCGGCGCGAACCTCTCCGGCGGCCAGCGCCAGCGCCTCTCCATCGCCCGCGCGATCGCGCGCAAGCCCGAGATCCTGATCTTCGACGACAGCTTCTCCGCGCTCGATTACAAGACCGACCGCGTGCTGCGCGACGCCCTGGCCCGCGAGTGTGCCGACACCACACGCCTGATCGTGGCCCAGCGCATCGGCACCATCCGGAACGCGGACCGGATCATCGTTCTGGACGAGGGCAAGATGGTGGGTATGGGTACCCACGATGAGTTGATGCAGTCCTGCCCCGTGTACCAGGAAATCGCCCGTTCTCAGCTCTCCCAGGAAGAGCTGGGGGCCTGAGGAGGGAACGCTATGGCAAATATGATGCATGGCCGGATGATGCCGACCAAAAAGAGCAAACGGGGCGTCTGGGGGATGCTCCGGGAGCTGTTTCGCTATTCCGATAAATTAAAACTGCCCACTGTGGTCTCCTTGATTTTCGCCGCAGTGGGGGCGGTGCTCACCATCCTGGGCCCCAACCTGCTGAGCCGGATCACCGATCTGATCTCCAACGCCCTGTTCGGCCAGATCGACCTGGCCGCCATTGGAAAGTTGGGGGGCATTTTGCTGGCCATCTATGTGGTCAGCGCCCTGTTCACCTATGCGGAGCACTATATCATGGCCACCGTCACCCTGGACCTGTCCCGGGACCTGCGCCAGGACCTGTCCCGGAAGATCAACCGGGTGCCCATGAGCTATTTCAGCAAGGTGTCCTACGGCGACATCCTGAGCCGGGTCACCAACGACGTCAGCACCCTGCAGCAGGCCATGGCCAACAGCCTGCCCTCCATCATCAGTGCCGGGGCCCAGTTTGTGGGCTGCCTGGTGATGATGTTTGTCACCGAGTGGCGGATGGCCCTGTCCGCCATCGGGGTTA
>USLT01000175.1 GCA_900555585.1 uncultured Collinsella sp. | reverse complement strand
GTAGGCCTCGCGGAAGCCGGCGTCGACCAGCACGTCTCCGCTCGCGGCGAACGCCTCGCCCGCCACGTCGATCGAGAGCTTCGTGTTCTCGATGGTGGCCGGGCCCATGAGCGTCGCCAGGAACCGGCGCGCGATGAGGTTGTAGAGCTTGAGCTGGCCGCCGTCGAGCGAGGTCGGGTCGCCCTGGCCCGTGGGATGGATCGGCGGGTGGTCGGTGGTCTCGACCTTGCCGCGCGTCGGCGTGATCGGTCCCGCCAGGATCTTCTTGCACACGGGCGCGAGCGCCGGGGTGCCGGAAGCCAGGCCGTTGACGATGCCCTCGATGTCGAGGCTCTTGGGATAGACCGTGTTGTCGACGCGGGGGTAGGAGATGAAGCCGCTCATATACAGGGACTCGGCGATTCGCATCGTGCGCGCCGGGCTGATGCCCTCGGCGGCCGCCGCGGCCTGCAGGGCCGTGGTGTTGAACGGCACGGGGGGCTGCTGTTTGCGGCTGCGCTTGGCCACGGCGGTGACGGTGCCCGTGGCCGCGCCCTCGACATGCCCGTAGGCGGTCTCGGCGGCATCCTTGTCGGTGAAGCGCGCGGTGGTGTGGGAGATCTTGAAATCCTGCCCGCACGCGGCGCCCATGCCGCGGATCTGCCAGTAGTCCTCGGGGACGAACGCCATGCGCTCGCGCTCGCGCTCGACCACCAACGCGAGCGTCGGGGTCTGCACGCGGCCGGCGGAGCGGACGTTGCCGAAGCCGCCGAACTTCGCGAGCGTGAGGTAGCGCGTGAGCACGGCGCCCCAGATGAGGTCGATGTATTGGCGCGACTCGCCGGCGTCGGCAAGGTCCTGGTCGAGCTCGACCAGGTTCGCGAACGCCTCGGCCACCTCGCCCTTGATGAGGGCCGAATAGCGGGCACGGCGCGCCGGAAGGTCGGGGGCGACCTCGCGGACCATGTTGAGGGCGTCCGAGCCGATCAGCTCGCCCTCGCGGTCGAAGTCCGTCGCGATGATGACCTCGTCGGCCTTCTTGGCGAGGTTCTTGAGGACGCGGATGATCTCCTTCTCCGCGGGGTTCTTGATGATGGGCGCCCAAGTGAGATAGGGCAGGCTCTCGACCTTCCATCCCTTGATGTTGATGCCGTTGGCCAGGAAGGGCCGGCGCTTGCTGTCGTACGGCGGGCGGGCGAGGGCCTCGGGCACCGCGGCGGGCAGGACCTCGCCGTCCTCGGTCAGCGAGTACCAGCCCTCCTTCTTATCGAAGAGGACCTCGTCGGGGAAATCCGGCGCGAGGATGTGACCGGCCAGGCCCATGGACACCCACTCCTCGCCCTCGACGTCGAAGCGGTAGACGGGAGTGTTATATACCTTGTCGTTCTTGGGCTTGCCGGTGGCGAGCAGCTGCGCGATCTTCTGCGCGGCGATGTTCTTCTCTGCGATAACGAGCTTCAACGGGGCTCCTTCTGCGACACTTAGACGTTTTGTCAGCAGTATAGCGAGTTCTCCCCAAATGGCGAACCGTGCACGATTTCTGCGCGTATAGACGGCCGCGGACGGCCCGTGCCGAAACGGGCCGCGCCGCGGGGCCCCGCGGCAAAGAGAAGCGGCGCGCGAGGCACCCGCCCCGCGCGCCGCCGCGCAGACATGAGATGTATCCGGCGCGATGCCGGGGAGCCGCGAGGGCGGGTTACTCCTCGTCCTCGTCGTCGTCGAACAGCGACAGGCGGCCCTCCTTGAGGCCCTCCTTGCCGTCGCGCTTGAGGATGACGAAGCGGGTGACGAAGAGCGCGAGCTCGTAGAGGCCGATCATGGCGGCGTACATGTAGCCCATGGTGACCGGGGACGCGTCCGGGGTCACGACGCCGGCGACGACCAGCAGGCCGACGTAGACGTAGCGCCAGGCCGCACGGAACTTGACGTAGGGCACGATGTGGAACACCGCGAGGTAGAAGACGATCAGCGGGAGCTCGAAGGCGACACCGAAGCCGATCATGAGCAGGATCTCGGTGTTGATGAAGTCCTCCAACATGGGGAGGGAGGCGCCGACGGCCTCGGACTCGCCGATGAGGAAGCCGAAGGCGGGCTCGAGGATCACGAAGTAGCAGAACAGGATGCCGATGAAGAACAGCGCGGTCGCGGAGATGATCGTCGGCACGACCCAACGGCGCTCGTTAGGGCGCAGCGCGGGCAGGAAGAAGGCGAGGACCTGCCAGATGATCATCGGGCAGCACATGACGATCGAGACCTTGAAGGCGATGGAGAAGCGGACGCTGAAGCCGCCGAGCGCGGTCATGACGTAGAACTGGTCCGCGTGCTCGCGGATGGGGTCCTGCAAGATGTTGATCAGCGTGGGCGTCGCGAAGTACATGATGAACGAGCAAACGAGCAGGGATACCACCACGATGGTGAGGCGGCGGCGAAGCTCTCCGAGATGGTCGAAGAGCGGCATTCGAGCCGGTCCGATGGGCATTACTGCTCACCTCCCTCGGAAACGTCGGTGTCTGCAGCCGCCTGGCGCTTGCGCGGACGGCGGGCATAGAGGTCCTCGGTCGTGCGGACCTCGGGCTCGGGTTCGGTCGCGGGCTCGGCGGCCGGCTCGGGCTCGGCTGCAGCGGCCGACTCGGCGGCGTCGTCGGACTCCGCGGCGGCGGCAGCCTCCTTCTCCGCCTTCTCGGCGGCGAGGCGGGCGCGGCGCTCCGCGAAGGTCTCCTTGCGGGCGGGCGCGGCGGAATCGGCATCGAGGTCGTCGTCGGAAGACGCGTCGACGGCCGTCCTCTTGGGCTTCACGGGCGC
>USLT01000174.1 GCA_900555585.1 uncultured Collinsella sp. | reverse complement strand
GGCCACGATTGCCATATCGCCATGATGCTCGGCGCCCTGCAGATCATGCGCCACATGACCGACGACATCCACGGCGAGGTCCGCGTGGTCTTCCAGCCCTCCGAGGAGAACGGCAAGGGCGCCAAGATGATGATCGGCACCGGCGTGACCGAGGGCGTCGACGGCGCCTTCGCCATGCACATCTGGAGTGAGGTCGACGCCGGCAAGGTCTCGATCGAGGCCGGGCCGCGCATGGCCAACACCGACTGGTTCCGCATCGACATCCAGGGCACGTCCTGCCACGGCGCCATGCCCCAGCGCGGCGCCGACGCCGTCATGGCCGCCGCCGAGATCGTCAACGCGCTGCAGACCATCGTCTCGCGCGAGATCAGCCCCTACGAGCCCGCCGTCGTGACCGTCGGCGAGATCCACGGGGGCACCGCGCGAAACGTCATCGCCGGCCACGCCTACCTCACCGGCACCGTGCGCACCTACAGCGACAACGCGCACAAGATGATGCCCGAGCTCATCAAGCGCATCGTCACGCACACCGCTATGGCGCTGGGCGCCGAGGCCGAGCTCACCGACTACACCGTCGCGAACCTCAAGGTCGACAACGATGCGCGCGAGGCCGCCCGCGTCAAGGACTCGCTCGTCAAGGTCTTAGGCGACGAAGCCATCGGAAACTACCGCGGCACGCTGTCCGGCGAGGACTTCTCCGAGTACCTGCACGAGGTCCCCGGCGCGCTCGCCTTCGTGGGCTGCCGCAACCCGCAGATCGGCGCCACCTTCGCCCAGCACTCGTGCTTCTACAAGGTCGACGAGTCCGTGCTGGCCCGCGGCAGCATGCTCGCCGCGCAGTACGCCATCGACTTCCTCGCCGAGGCGTAGGAGCCGCGCGCCCGGGCCGCCGGGCGCACCCGAATCCAAACGGCCGCGCGCCGGCGACCCGGTATCCACCGGCCCGGCGCGCGGCCGTCCTCGTCAGTACGCGCCGCGGAAGCCCTTTCCGACGATCTCCGAGCTGTCGACGATGGTGATGAAGCAGTTCGGGTCGACCTCGCGGGCATAGCGGCGCAGCTTGACCGCCTCGCGCCTGCTCAGGACGCTCATGATCACGGTCACGCACTCGCCGGAGAACGCGCCGTAGCCGCGGCTGAGCGTCGCGGTGCGGTTGAGCTCTTTGACGATGTAGGTCTCGACCTTGACCGGCTCCTTGCAGATGACCGTGCACACCTTTCTCAAATGGATGTTCTCGATCGCCTTGTCCACCACGAGCGTCTTGGCGAACAGGCCGAGCACGCAGTAGAGGCCCACGCGCGGGCCGTAGAGCACCGCGGCCACGCAGACGATGCCGATATCGACCAGCAGCAGCGCGCGGCCGATCTCCATCGTCGTATGGCGCTTCAAGATCATGGCGAGGATGTCGGTGCCGCCGGTCGACGCGCCGATATCGAAGACGATGGCGCTCCCGAGCGCCGGGAGTATGACCGCGAAGCACAGGTCGAGCCACATGTCGCCCGTGGGCGAGACGTTCGACGGGTAGATGACCTCGAACAGCGAGACGTAGCCGGACAGCGCGAAGGACGCGAACACGCTCCACATGATCGCGCGGCGCTCGAGGAAGATGAAGCCGAGCAGGACCAGCACGATGTTGATGATCCACATGAAGGCGCCGACCGGCAGGTCCGGGAAGAACGACGACAAGATGACCGAGAGGCCCGACGTGCCGCCGAAGGCGAAGTGGTTGGGGGTCTTGAAGAAGACGATCGCCGCGGCCGTCAGGATGAGGCCGGCGTTGAGCTCGGCGAAGAACTGCAGGAACCGGGGCTCCTGGCTCCGCTTGAGCCCCGCCTGCTCGCCGAGGGCGATATCCTCCGGCGTGACGAGGTGCTCCATGGGCTCGACGGGCGGCATGCGCAGCGCCTCGGTGTAGCCCATCGGCGCTCCCCCGCGCCCTCCGCGGCCCTGTTCCGCAGCGCCGTCGCGCTCGCCCGGAACCGCCCCACGTTCGAGGTCGTCCCCGTCACCCCCGCCTTGCCGCACGTCCATCGTCATCTTCCCCTTCCGCGCGCCGTTGCCATGCGCCCTAGATGCTAGCGACGCGCGGGCGAAGTGCAACCAGCATCCGCCAAATCACGCGATGCGCATCCGACGGGGGGTCGCTACGCGCGCCCGGCGGACCCCCGGTGGCGATAGTCGATCATCTCGGCCGCGATGGAGATGGCGATCTCGTCGGGCGTCTCGCACGCGATCGGCACGCCGACGGGCATGTGCAGCTCGTCGATGCGGGAGCGATCGATGCCCCGGCCCGCGAGGTGCTCGCGCATCGCCGCCGTCTTCTTGGCGCTCCCCATGCATCCGACGTATCCCGCGCCCGCCGCGAGCGCCTGCCCGACCACCGCGAAGTCAGTCGCATGCGATGCCGTCGAGCAGACCACCAGGTCCCGTGGCCCGATGGCGCAGGTCGCCGCTAGGTCCGCATAGTCGACGAGGCGCCTGTCGAGCCCCTCCAGGGCGGGGATCTCCAGGAATTCCGCCCGATTGTCGCACGCGACGACGGCGAAACCCGCCCGCGACAGGACGGGCGCCAGCGCCGCGCCCACATGCCCGCAGCCGATCACGTAGGCGAAGCCTTCCGCGCAGAGGCGCTCGCGATGGCACGCGCCCGTCCCGGGCGCGGCCCCGGGACGGCTCCCGGGGAAGGGATTGAGCTCGATGCGCAGCGGGGACGCCGTCCGGACCAGGTCGCCCGACCCGCCCTCGCGGGACGGCGCGTCGACGAGGGTGCCCAAGTCGATCGCG
>USLT01000173.1 GCA_900555585.1 uncultured Collinsella sp. | reverse complement strand
GAGGACTTCGACCGCGGGCAGTTCAACACCGCCATCTCCGCCATGATGGAGCTCGTGAACGCCGCGAACGCCTACCTCAACGCCGTGCCCGCCCCTGAACGCGACGCGGCCCTCACGGCCATTGTCGCGACCGATATCGTCTCGGTGCTCGCTCCCATCTGCCCGTTCGCGTGCGAGGAGCTGTGGCACCAGGCACTCGGCCGCGAGGGGAGCGTCTACACCGCGCCGTGGCCCGTGTTCGACGTCGCCGAGGCCGCTGCCGACGAGGTCGAGATCGCCGTCCAGGTGCTCGGCAAGATGCGCGCCCGCGTCATGGTCCCCGCCGGCGCCGACGCCGCCGCCATGCAGGCTGCCGCCGAGGCCGCCGTCGCCAAGCACATCGAGGGCAAGACGGTCGTCAAGGCCATCTGCGTCCCCGGCAAGCTCGTGAACCTGGTCGTCCGATAAGGAGGGCGCTCGTTCGCCCGTCATCCCCGATTCGTCGTATCGTGTAAAGATTGTGGTGGAGGCCGGGCCGCTCGGCCTCCAATTCCCGCGAATTCGCCGAATTTTTGCACGTCAGAGCGGTTCATGGTATTCTTACAACGTAATTGAAGCTGTTTCGTAGAGGGAGTGGGGTTTCGGCCCCGCTTCCTTTCTTGTATGAGGAGGTGTTGCATGGTCAAGAGCAAGCTGGAGCAGGAGATCATCGATGCGCTGGAGGAGCATGCTTCCCAGCACGGCATCGACATCGTCGACGTCGATCTCGTCGGCGCCACCAAGGCCCCCTGCATCCGCGTCCGCATCGACCGCCTCGATGGCGAGCCGATCTCCCTGGACGACGTGACCGCGCAGAACGCATGGGTTTCGGATACCGTGGAGGCGCTCGATCCCATCGCCGGTTCCTATACCCTCGAGGTCTCGAGCCCCGGTATGGCGCGTCCGCTGCGTCGCCCCGCCGACTTCGCCCGCTTCGTCGGGGAGGACGTCGAGCTCTCGACCACGGCCACGCAGGGCCGTCGCACCTTCAAGGGCGCCATCGTCTCTTCCGACGACGCGTCCGTCACCCTCTCGCTCCCCGGCGAGGATCCCGATACCGTGACCATCGCGTTCGACGAGGTCAAGAAATGCGCCCTGAAGCCCTCCTACGACTTCAAGGCCAAGAAGGAGGAGAAGTAACCCATGGCATCAGAGATGATGGACGCGCTGATGGCGCTCTGCCAGGAGAAGCACATCGACCAGCTCTACCTGATCGACCGCCTCGAGCAGTCGCTTGCCAAGAGCTACAAGGAGATCCTCCACCTCGATTGGGGCGCGAAGGTCACCATCGACCGTTCCAACGGCCGCATCTACGTCTACGAGCTCATCCCCGTCGACGACTCGATGGACGAGGAGGGCAACTACACCGAGTGGGAGGAGATCGACGTCACCCCGCGCGATACCTCCCGCATCGCCGCCCAGCACGCTAAGTCCGAGATCGCGGCGATCGTTCGCAACTCCGCGCGCGAGCAGATCTACGAGGAGTTCTCCGGCCGCATCAACGACGTCGTCAACGGCACCGTCCTGCAGTCCACCCCCGACTTCACGATCATCAAGATCCGCGAGGGCGTCGAGGCCGAGCTGCCCCATTTCGACCAGCGCCGCTACGAGCACGAGCGCAACGAGCGTCCCCAGGGCGAGCGCTACCTGCACAACCAGCGTCTCAAGGCCGTGATCATCGACGTCCGCGACCCCAACTCCACCGAGCAGCCCGTCCGCGGCGAGCATTCTCGTCCCCCGATCGTCGTCTCCCGTACGCACCCCATGCTCATCAAGTGCCTCTTCGAGCAGGAGGTCCCCGAGATCTACGAGGGTACCGTCGAGGTCAAGTCCATCGCCCGCGAGCCCGGCCAGCGCTCCAAGGTCGCCGTCCGCTCCCTTGACGACCGCCTCGATCCGGTCGGCGCCTGCGTCGGCCCGAAGGGCAGCCGCGTCCGCGCCGTCGTCTCCGAGCTCCGCGGCGAGCGCGTCGACGTCATCCTGTGGGATGCCGACCCCGCCGCCTACGTCGCCAACGCGCTGTCCCCCGCGAAGGTGAGCCGCGTGCTCATCGACGAGGAGAAGAACTACGCCGGCGTCATCGTCCCCGACGACCAGCTGTCCCTGGCCATCGGCAAGGAGGGCCAGAACGCCCGCCTCGCCGCGCGCCTGACCGGCTGGCACATCGACATCAAGAACGAGACCCTCGCCGCCGACATCCTCAAGAACGTTCCCGTCCCCGCCGCCCCCGCGGCCGAGGACCTGCTCGCGGACGTGGAGGAGGATTCCGAGCCCGAGCGCTGCGCGCACGTCGGCGAGGACGGCCTGCGCTGCCGCAACCAGGCGCGCCCCGGCTCCCGCTTCTGCGGCGTCCACGACGACATCGAGATGTCCGAGCCCGGCTCCGACATCATTGACGAGGCCGAGGACCTCATCTAAGCGCTGACCAGCGTCGCCCGTTTTGATTCAACTGAGCACGCACGTGCTTGAGAGGTAGGTGAATGGCTTATGGCGAAAGTTCGCGTATCAAGCCTTGCCAAGGAATTTGGAATGACTTCCAAGGAGCTGCTCGACCATCTCGCGGAGATGAAGATCCCCGCCAAGTCCGCCTCGAGCGCGCTCGAGGACGCATACGTCTCCATGGTCAAGAAGAAGCTCGCCCCGGTCCTCGAGGCCCGCTCCGCCGAGATCGAGGCGGCCAAGCGCGCCGAGGAGGAGGCGGCCGCCGCCGAGGAGGCAGCCGCCAAGATCGAGGCCGAGAAGGAGCGCCTCGCCGCCGAGGCGCGCCGCGAGGAGGAGCGT
>USLT01000172.1 GCA_900555585.1 uncultured Collinsella sp. | reverse complement strand
GAAGATTCAACGAGACCGGCGAGCTCGACCTAGACAGCAACATCCAATTCGGGCTGGGCGGCGCCGGGACGTTCTCGGACGGCAAGCTCAACACCGGCACCAAGAACGCGCTTCACCGGCTGGTCCTCAAGACGCTCGTCGAAGCCGGCGCGCCGCGGGACATCCTCTGGGACGCCAAGCCCCACATCGGGTCCGACATCCTGCCGCGAGTCGTCACGAGCATCGTCGCGCGCATCCGCGAGCTGGACGGCGAGGTCCGCTTCCGCACGAGGCTCGTGGACTTCCGCCCCGCCATGGACGGCGCCGCGCACGAGCTCGACCTCGAGGGCGCCGACGGGCGCGCGAGCACCGTCCGCGCCTCCCGCGTGATCCTATCGTGCGGGCACTCCGCACGCGATGTCTTCGAGCTCCTGCAGGCGCGCGGCGTCGAGCTGCGCCGCAAGACCTTCGCGATGGGCGTCCGCATCGAGCACCTTCAGGCCGATATCGATCGCGCGCTCTACGGCACCGCGGCGGGCCATCGGGCCCTCGGCGCCGCGCCCTACAGCCTCGTGGCCCATCTGGACGACGACAGGAGCGTCTTCTCGTTCTGCATGTGCCCGGGCGGCGAGGTGGTCGCCGCGGCATCGGAGGAAGGCGGCGTGGTGACCAACGGGGCGAGCCTCAACGCGCGCGCCGGAAAGAACGCCAACGCAGCTCTGCTCGTCAACATCGCGCCCGAGGACCTGCCGGGCGACGACCCGCTGGAGGGCGTCCGCCTGCAGCGCCGCTGCGAGCAGGCGGCGTTCGTCGCCGGCGGCGGCGGGTACAAGGCCCCGGCCCAACTCGTGGGAGACTTCCTCGCCCATCGACCGAGCACGGGGCCCGGCAAGGTGCAGCCGACCTACCCCCGCGGCGTCGCCTGGGGGCAGATCGACGGGCTGCTACCCGACCATGCGGTCGATTCCCTGCGAGCCGGCATCCCGCGCCTCGGCCGCAAGCTGCGCGGGTACGACGACCCGGAGGCCGTCCTCACGGGCGTGGAGTCGCGCTCCAGCTCGCCGGTCACCATCCTGCGGGATCGGACCACGTGCGAGTCGGTCAGCACGGCGGGGCTCTACCCTTGCGGCGAGGGGGCGGGCTATGCGGGCGGCATCATGAGCGCCGCGACGGATGGCATGCGCTGCGCCCAGGCACTCATCGACAGCCTGTACGATTAAGCCCGAGCGCCCCGTGCGCCGCCCCGGAGCCGGGGCGCGCTGCACGGGGCGCTCGCTGCACGGTTATGTCGGATGTGGTCGGGGCCGAGCGCTACGCGGCTAAAAACTCCCCGATGCGGCCCAGGAGGCAGGATCCCTTGGCAGGCGCGGCGCCGCTGAGGGACAGCGCGCCGTAGACGAAGCCCCAGCCGGCCAGGAAGAGCTCGAGACACGAGACGGGAAGGGCCGCCGCCGCGCCGCCGAGGCCCATGAGGTTGTAGAAGGAGACGCAGAGGATGACGAGCGCGAGCGCGAGCTCGACGCCCCAACGCCCCGCGCCCCTGCGCGCCATCTCGAGCGCGACGAACACGATGTAGAACGCAAGGAACATACCGACGACGGCGTAGACCTGCGCGAACGCGACGAGGTTATACGGGAAGTAGAGCTCCCACAACCCGAGTGCGAGCATGCCGGCGCCGAGGACGGGCTCCGTCCACCCGAGCACCCAGGCGGAGGTGGACGCGAAGGAGAGGATCAGGGTGGTCGCACCCAGGAAGATGCCGATCCACGGCAGCAGCGCCACGAGGCCGTCCAGCCCGTCGCGCGGCGTGACCATGAACATGCCGAGCCCGCCCCAGACGGGCGTCACGTACATGTAGACTGCGTAGCCGAAGCAGAACGCGGCCATCGCGACCAGGCTCCACTTTACGCCCTTGAGCTTCTTGACGATCTCGTCGACCATGGGGACCCCTTCAACCTCTAGACGCATGGAAGGGAGCGTCGGCGACGCTCCGCGGTGTTTCGTCCCCCAAGTATACACGCAGACTAGCGCTTTCCGAAGCGGGCCCCCTTGCGAACGCGGCCGCTCGCGAACGCCGACCCCTTGCGGGCGTCGCGGCGCAGGCGCTCGATGACGTCGTCCTCGCTCGAACCCTCGACGAGCGCGCGCAGGTGAACGATGGAGTCTCGCAGACGGGCGGCCTCCTCGAAGTCCATGGCTTCCGAGGCGGCGCGCATCTCCTCCTCCATCTGCTCGATCACCGATGCGAGTTCCTCGGCCGGCAGGTCCGCCAGCTCCTCGGCGAGCCGCTGGCCGGTCGAGGCGCTGGAAGCGGGGGCCGCGTCGGCGCCGTCCTCCCCCGCCGGGGTGAAGAACTCGCCGTGCCCCAGCGAGTCGCCGCGGCTGCGGTCGCGCTTGCCCACGGTCTCGGTCGCCTCGGCGATGAAGCTCGAGATGTCGTTGATGGCCTTGTGCACCGTCTGCGGCCGGATCCCACGCTCCTCGTTGAACTGCATCTGGATGGCGCGGCGGCGCGAGGTCTCGTCGATGGCCTCGCGCATCGAGTCCGTGATCGCGTCCGCGTACATGATGACCTGCCCCTCGGCGTTGCGCGCGGCGCGGCCGATGGTCTGGATGAGGGAGCGGCGGTTGCGCAGGAAGCCCTCCTTGTCGGCGTCGAGGATCGCGACGAGCGACACCTCGGGCAGGTCGAGGCCCTCGCGCAGCAGGTTGATGCCGACCAGCACGTCGATCTTGCCCTCGCGCAGGCTGCGCAGGATCTCGACGCGGTCGAGCGTCGCGGTGTCGGAGTGCATGTAGTTGACCTTGATGCCGGCATCGAGCAGATGGTCGGTGAGGTCCTCGG
>USLT01000171.1 GCA_900555585.1 uncultured Collinsella sp. | reverse complement strand
GGGCCATGATGTGGGCGGCGGAGTGGCGGATGACGTGCTGGGCCTCGTCGGCCTCGATCTCGGCCACGGAGCCGTCGTTGTACAGTGCCTTCATATGTATACCTTCCTCACGGAGAGTCTTTGACGGTGCGTGTTCAGCTGGTCAAGTGTACCCGATTTAGCGCGTATCGAATCTTCGCGCGAGATACACGTCGGCACCCGTCGCCTCCTGCGGGCGGCGGGTGCCGAGACGGCGCTGGGAATCGTCCCCGGGAACGGGGCGGGCTCGAGCGCCTACTGGATGTGGGTCCTGCAATAGGGGCAGACCTTCCAGTGCGCGTCGAGGGGCTTGCGGCAAGACGGGCAGACGTTGCGGACCTGGGTGTTGCAGACGGGGCAGACGACGAAGTCCTTCTCGATCGTGGTGCCGCACTTGGGGCAGCTGCCGTACTGGGCGAGCTGGCGCTCGCGAAGGGCGATGTCGAGCTCCTGCTCCTCGCGGTCGGAGGCGAAGCTGGCGGGACGGAGCACCAGGTAGGCGATGAGGCCGACGAACGGGATCAGCGCGAGGAGCCCCCAGGCCCAAAACGACTGGACGCCGCGGCGCTTCGCGTCGATGCAGACGTATGCGATGGAGAGCAGGTAGAGCGCGACGATGAATCCGATGAACAGATACACCACCATCATGAGCTGCGGAGACATGATCTCCTGGATGTACTTGGCCACGGGGGATCCACCTTTCAGCCTCGAGGTATGACGTATTGCATATAGATATCCCTCGTATTGTATACCGCGCGGGCGCCCTTCGTCTATTTTTCATGCGCGGACCTCATCCCCCCGACCGCCTTCCGGGCCGTTCGCGGAGCGCTATTGACGCTTTGTCTACAACCCGATCGCGCCCGCATCGGCGAGCACTAAGATGAGGTCAGGATAATGGACAAGTGCAACCAATCGATCGGAGCGCATCATGAGGAGATTCGATATCGCGATCGTGGGCGCCGGAATAACGGGCTGCGCCATCGCGCGGCAGCTCTCGCGCTACGAGCTCGACATAGCCCTCGTCGAGGCGGGGAACGACGTGGCGCTCGGCTCCACCAAGGCCAACGGCGGGCTGGTGCACGCGGGCTACGCCCCCGCCCCCGGAACGGCGAAGGCAGCGGTCAACGCACGGGGATGCGAGCTGTACGGAACGTGGGCGGACGAGCTCGGCTTCGCCTTCGAGCGCCCGGGCTCGATGGTCCTCGGATTCGACGAGGCAGATCGCGCGCACCTGCGGACCCTGCTCGAGAACGGTGAGGCCAACGGGGTCCCGGGCCTGGAGATCGTCGGCGCCGAGCGCATACGCGAGCTCGAGCTGCGGGCGAACCCCGATGCGACGTGCGCGCTATGGAGCCCCTCCACCGGCTACGTGGACCCCTTCGAGGTCGCCATCGCCGCCGCGGAGAACGCCGTCGCCAACGGGGTGGAGTTCATGCGGGGGGCGCGCGTCGTCTCGATAAGGCGGGAGGACGAGGGCTTCGTCCTCGAGACCGCGGCGGGCGACCTCTGGTGCCGGCGGCTCGTCAACGCCGCGGGCAACGGCTGCGCCGAGATCTCCCGCATGGCGGGCGGCGAGGAGTTCGACCTCGGGTGGCGCCAGGGCAACATCGTCGTGCTCGACCACGAGCCGCACCCCATCATGCCGCTCTACCCCATCCCGACCCCCGTCTCGAAGGGCGTCATCGTGACGGGCACCGTCCACGGCAACACCGTCATCACGGCGACTGCGGCGGTACGGGAGCCCGGAGACGTCGAGACGTACTCCAAAGACGTCGAATCCCTGCTGCAGGGCGCGCGCAAGCTCGTGCCCGACCTCGACACGCGCCGCGTGGTGCGCCCCTTCGCCGGCGGCCGCGCGGTCATCGCCGGTCTGAACGACTTCTTGATCAAGCGCTCCGACACCGCGCCGGGCCTGTTCCAGGCAGCCGGCATCCAATCACCCGGCGTCGCGAGCGCGCCGGCGGTCGCGGAGCTCATGGAGCGCCTGCTCGAGCGGGACGGCATGGAGCTTCGCGAGCGCGCCGGATGGAATCCGCGGCGCCAGTCACCCGACGACTTCGACCGCGCATCCTCCGGCCGCAAGGTCGAGCTGATCGCCCGGGATCCAGCGTGGGGCCGCATCGTGTGCCGCTGCGAAAGCGTGCCGGAGGGCGAGATCGTCGCCGCGATCAGGCGCGAGCCCGGAGCGGTCTCGGTCGAGGGCGTGAAACGTCGCTGCAGGGCGGGCATGGGCCGCTGCCAGAGCGGTTTCTGCCAAAGCAGGGTGCTCTCGATAATCGCGCGGGAGCTCGGGGTCGACGAGCGCGACGTGCCGCTCGAGGACAAGGGCTCGCAGATAGTCTACGGGCCCGTCAAGGAGGTGCGCTGACATGGCGGAGCGAATCGAGGGAGCCGTGATTTCGGCCGCGTACGACGTCGTCGTCATCGGAGGGGGCCCCGCCGGAATGGGCGCCGCGCTGGCGGCGCGGAAGGCCGGCGCGAAGACCGCCATCGTCGAGCGCGACGCGCACCTCGGCGGCATCTTGCGCCAGTGCATACATCCCGGCTTCGGTCTCGAGCACTTCAAGGAGGAGCTGACCGGCCCCGAGTACGCCCAGCGCATGATCAACGAAGTGCGGGGCGCGGATATAGACGTGTACACCGGCGCGATGGTGATGGGCATCGGCCCGACGGGAGACGACGGCACCAGGACGGTGTCGGCTGCGAGCGAGCGGGGCATGCTCTCGCTCGCTGCGCGCGCCGTCGTGCTCGCCATGGGGTGCCGCGAGCGCACGCGCTCGGAGATCAAGATCCCCGGCAGCCGCCCCGCGGG
>USLT01000170.1 GCA_900555585.1 uncultured Collinsella sp. | reverse complement strand
AGTTGACGTACCAGACGTTGAGCAGGCCCATGAGGGCGACGACGTTGTCCTCGAGCGGGGTCTCGGCGAAATAACGGTCGATCTCGCGGAAGCCCTCGAGGAACGCCTGGAAGCGCTCGGGTCCGAGCGCGATGACGAGGGACAGGCCCACGGCAGAGTCGACGGAGTAGCGGCCGCCGACCCAGCTCCAGAAGCCGAATGCGTTCTCGGGGTCGATGCCGAAATCGGCGACCAGGTCGAGCGCGGTGGAGACGGCGACGAAATGACGGCGGATCGCCTCGGCGTCCCGCTCGGGCGTGCCGTCGATGGCGCCGAGCTCGCGCAGGCTCTCGAGCATCCAGGTCTTGGCCTCGCGGGCGTTGGTGAGCGTCTCGAGCGTGGTGAAGGTCTTGGAGACGACGATCACCAGCGTGGTCTCGGGATCGAGGCCGCGGACCTTCTCGGCCATATCGTTAGGGTCGATGTTGGAGACGTAGGTGCAGTCGATGCCGGCGTCCGCATAGGGCTTGAGCGCCTCGTACACCATGACAGGACCCAGGTCGGAGCCGCCGATGCCGATGGAGAGGACGTGCTCGATGCGCTTGCCCGAGACGCCCTTCCACTCGCCCGAGCGCACGCGCCCGGCGAAGGCGTACATGCGGCCGAGCACCTCGTGCACGTCGGCGACGCAATCCTGGCCGTCGACGACGAGCTTGCCCGCGTCCTCGGCGGGACGGCGCAGCGCCGTGTGCAGGACGGCGCGGTCCTCAGTGGTGTTGATGTGCTCGCCCGCGAACATCGCGTCGCGGCGGGCCTCGAGCTCGACGGCGCGGCCGAGGTCGGCCAGCAGCTCGACGGTCTTATCGGTGACGAGGTTCTTGGACAGGTCGAAGTGCAGCGACCCCACGTCGTAGCTCAGCTTGGCGACGCGGTCGGGATCGGACGCGAACCAGTCCTTCAGGCTGATGCCCTCGGCGACGAGCTCGTCATGGTGCTTCTGCAGCGCCGCCCACGCGGGGGTGGCGGTAGCATCGATCGGTGCGGAGACGGTTGTCATGTGCTTCCTCCTTGACACGGATGCGGACGCGGCGCGCACGGGGCGCCACCCGGCTGGACGGCCCCTCCCTATGCGACGCACGGCCCCAGCATCAACATTGTATCGCTATCAAGAGACCAGTGAGGCATCATCCCCGTCCCCGACGCGCCGGCTCCGCGAGCGTCAACCCCGTGCCGCGGGAGGCTCCCCGAGCAGCGCGGGGCCGGCGATGCGCGTGTAGACGACGAGCCAGACCAGGGAGGCGCAAAAGCCGCCCAGGACGTCGGATGCGTAATGCACGCCCAGGTAGATGCGGCTCACGCCGATCATGAGAATGATGAAGGAGAAGGCCGCCGTGAGCAGCAGGCGCTGCCGGCGGTCGCGCTCGTAGCGCCAGACGAGCCAGACGATGAGGCCGAAGAACGCCATGGCCGCCATGGAGTGCCCCGACGGGAAGCTGAATCCGCTCTCCACCGCCAGGCGGAAGCCCTCGGGGCGCGGGCGCTGGACGATGAGCTTGAGCGCGACGTTCAGCAGCGCGGCCAGGGCGAGGTTGATCGAGCAGAACCAGCCCGGACGCTTGCCGGGCGCGAAGGCGGCGATCACGAGCAGCATCCCCACCAGCACCACGGGCGTCGCGAGCGCCGAGAACGACTCCATGATGGGGGTCAGCCAGTCCGCGCGCAGGTTCTCGACGATCGCCCAGTAGGCCAGGGCGTCGATGCGCATCGCCTCCCCCTTGAGCACGTCGAACATGAGCGAGAAGAAGACCGCGAGGCATCCCGCCACCAACAGGAGCCTCCAGTTGGCGCGCACGGCGTCCGCCAGGCGGCGGGACGAGGCGCGGCGCTCCTCGGGCGCCAGCGGCGAACGCTCGTCAAAACTCTCCACAAGTACCTCTTCTCGATCGATAGCTGCATGTAGGGGGCATTGTACCCAGCCCGGGCGGGGCCGGGGACGCGGCAGATCCCTTTGACCGCGTCTCCACGAACCTGTACTATCGAACATGGGTTCTGAAAACATATGTTCGATTGGAGGGGACGTGCCGGCTCGGGAGCGAAGCTACATCTGCATCGACCTCAAGACCTTCTACGCGAGCGTCGAGTGCGCCGACCGCGGGCGCGACCCCTTCACGACCAACCTCGTCGTCGCCGACCCCGACCGCGGCCCCTCGACCATCTGCCTGGCCATCAGCCCAGCCATGAAGAGCCTCGGCGTGAGGAACCGCTGCCGCGTGTTCGACATCCCCCGGGATATCGACTACATCATGGCGCGGCCGCGCATGCGCCACTACATGGAGGTCTCGGCGCGGATCTACGGCATCTACCTCGAATACATCAGCCCTGAGGACATCCACGTCTACTCCATCGACGAGTGCTTCATCGATGCGACCCCCTATCTAGCGCTCTACCGGACCGACGCGCGATCGCTGGCCAAGCGCCTCATGGACGCCGTGCGCGAGCGGACCGGGATCTGCGCGACCGCCGGCATCGGGCCAAACCTCTTCCTGGCCAAGGTGGCCCTCGACATCACGGCCAAGCACGTCGCGGACGGCATCGGCGAGCTCGACGAGGAATCGTTCCGCCGAAAGATCTGGCCGCACCGCCCCATCACCGACATCTGGGGCATCGGGCCGGGGATCGCCGCGAGGCTCGCGAGATACAACGTCTACGACCTCATGGGCGTCGCCGCGCTGCGTGAGGACATCCTCTACCGCGAGCTCGGCGTCAACGCGGAGTACCTCATCGACCACGCGCACGGGCGCGAGCCGTGCACCATCGCCCAGATCCACGCCTACAAGCCCGCCGCGACGTCG
>USLT01000169.1 GCA_900555585.1 uncultured Collinsella sp. | reverse complement strand
CGATCACCGATACGGACACGGTCGAGAAGGAGCCGGCGCGTCGCGCCAGGACCATGGCGGCCCATGACAGCGCGCCGCCCGCGAGGCTGAACGCGAGCATCTGGGGATTTCCGAACAAGACGATCGAGCAGGCCACCTTGGCGAGCATCAGCGCGAAGGCGTCGCGCTCCCCCATGCGGTCCAGGGCGAAGAGGACCACGGCGTTGCCGAGCCCGAGTTTGACGCCGGGTGCTCCGACGGGGAGCGGGAGCATGGCTTCGAGATAGCCCGCGACGAGGGCCATGGCGGCGAGCGCGCCGTATCGCGCGGCGCGTCGACCCGGCGAGTCGCAGGTGCGGGGGTTGTCTTCATGCTTATTCATGCCGACCAGTATACGACAGGGGGCCGGGGCGGGGCACGGGGCCGATGGGTCCGCGCCCGCCGCGCGCGGATTCGCCCGTGCCGGTTCGCAATTGTCAACAACCGCGGAGGACGGGGCGCTATGCTTGGGACCCATGCGACCCGGCCATTTCGACGCGAAGCCGTCGGAAGCGATTCACGCGGGCCTCCCGCGGATATACTCAGGGTGAAAGAGATCGCGGGCTCGGCCCGCCCTATCGAGAGGAGACCGACGTGTCCGTTCTGTTTATCGAATATCCCAAGTGCACCACCTGCAAGAAGGCCAAGAAGTGGCTTGACGAGCACGGTATCGAGTACACCGACCGCCATATCGTGGAGGATAACCCCGCCGCCGACGAGCTCGCCGCCTGGCAGGGCCGCTCCGGGCTCCCCCTGCGCCGCTTCTTCAACACCAGCGGCATGAAGTACCGCGAGCTGGGAATCAAGGCCAAGCTCGACGCCGGCATGTCCGATGAGGAGGCCTTCGCCCTGCTGGCGACCGACGGCATGCTGGTGAAGCGCCCGCTGCTGATCGCCGACGACGCCGTCCTGGTGGGATTCCGCGAGGCGGCATGGGAAGAGGCCCTGCTCTAGCGGGCGCCGGGGCCGAAGGGAAAGGGGACGCGCGTGGACGCATCCGATCTGCGGGCGCTCGCCCGCGCGATAGCCGCCGGCGAGGCCGACCCCGAGGAGTTGGTCGCCCTGGCCTCCGCTGATGCGGTCGCGGACCTGGGCTACGCCCGGCTCGACCTGGAGCGCGGGGCCCGCACGGGCGTGTCCGAGGTCGTCTACGGGGCCGGGAAGACGGCCGAGCAGATCGCCGGAATCGTCTCGGCGCTCATGGAATCCGGCCAGCGACGCGTGCTCGTGACCAGGCTCGATGCCGAGAAGGCCGAACGGCTGGCGGAACTCGGGTGCGAGATCGCCTATCACGGGCGGGCGCGCGCGGGCATCGCCGGCGCGCTGCCGGAGCCGGACGGCAACGGCGAGGTGCTGATCATCACCGCGGGGACGAGCGACGCCCCGGTGGCGGCGGAGGCGGAGCTGACGGCGCGCTTCCTCGGCAACCGCGTCGCCCGCGTGGACGACGCCGGGGTGGCGGGGCTGCATCGGCTCCTGCGCCATCTCGACGACATCATGTCCGCGCAGGTCATCATCGCGATCGCGGGTATGGAGGGCGCGTTGCCGAGCGTCGTTGCGGGCCTCGCCCCGTGTCCGGTCATCGCGGTTCCCACGAGCGTCGGCTACGGAGCGAACCTGGGCGGGGTGTCGACCCTGCTCGCCATGGTCAACAGTTGCGCGAGCGGCATCTCCGTCGTCAACGTCGACAACGGATTCGGCGCCGCCTACCAGGCGTCGCTCATCAACCATCTTCCGGGAGGGCGTGATTAGGTGAAGCGAGGAGAGGTTTCCCGCGATCCGCGCGGCGGCCGCGCGCTGTATCTGGATTGCCCGTGCGGCATCGCCGGTGACATGCTGGTCGCGGCGCTGCTCGACCTGGGCGGACGGGCGGCCGAGACCGCCCTGCGCGAGGCGCTCGCCACGCTGCCGCTGGACGGCTACGAGGTCGTCGTGTCCCGGGTGTCGAAGGCGGGCGTCGATTGCTGCGACTTCGATGTGCGCGTCGACGGGCCCCAGGCGGGGCTCGACCACGATATGGGCTACCTGCACGGCTCCGGCGGTCCCCATGACCACGGCCACAACCACGCCGCCGCCCATGGGCATGCGCACGAGCACCGCTGCCTGGCCGATATCGAACGGCTGATAGCGGCCTCCCGCCTCGCCCCCCGTGCGCGGGCCCTCGCGCTCGAGGTCTTCTCGATCGTCGCCCGCGCCGAGGCGGAGGTGCATGGCGCCGCCGTCGAGGACGTGCATTTCCATGAGGTGGGGGCCGTGGACTCGATCGTCGACATCGTCTCCGCCGCCGTGCTCGTCGACTACCTGGGCATCGGCTCGGCCATCGTGCCCGAGCTCGTCGAGGGGAGGGGGACCGTCCGCTGCCAGCACGGCGTCATCCCCGTGCCCGCCCCGGCCACGCTCGCCATCTGCTCCGAGCACGGCCTGCCGCTCACGATATCGGGCATCGACGGCGAGCTGGTGACCCCGACCGGCGCCGCGCTGGTGGCGGCGCTGCATCCGACCTCCGCGCGCCCCGCGGGCATGCGCGTCCTGGCTTTCGGGCACGGCGCGGGAAAGCGCGCCTACGAGGTCCCCTCGATTCTGCGCGCCATGATCGTCGAGGCGGGCGATGGAGGGCGGATGGCCGACGACGTGGTCAAGATCGAGTGCGATATCGACGACGCGACCGGCGAGCAGCTCGCGTACGCCGCCGATTTGCTGCGGGACCTCGGGGCCCTCGAGGTGCATTGGATCGCGCTGGGCACCAAGAAGTGCCGCCCCGGCGTCCAGTTGCAGGTGATCTGCCGACCGGGCGACGCGCCCCGGCTCGAGGACGCCATCCTCCGCGAGACCACGACGAT
>USLT01000168.1 GCA_900555585.1 uncultured Collinsella sp. | reverse complement strand
ATAGCTCGTCAGCAGGCGGCATACGTCCACGCGCCCATGCGTCGACTCGAAGATGAACCGGATCTGATCGAAGCTCGCCGTGCCCTCGCGGATCGCCTGGTTCTGGTCGCCCAGCAGCAGGAAATGAGCGCCGGAGAAGAAGCGCGCCAAGACCATGAGCTGCGCGGCGGAATAATCCTGGACCTCGTCGACCATGACGTAGCGGGCATCGGACGCACCGCGGCCGCAGATCAGCAGGCGCAGGTAGAGCAGCTCGGAGGCGGACAGCGTGCCCTGGTCGAGCATACGCATGCCGATGCGGTCGAGGCGCAGCCACGCCAGGGCATCCACCTGGTCGTATGCGGCGGCGAAGCGGTAATCGAGGTAGCGGCGCGTCGCGCGGGCGATCTCGTCGTCGTCAGAGGTATCGACGACGGCGCCGAGGATGCGGATCTGCTCCTCGACGTCGAGGCCCTGCACGAGCTCCTGCCACTCGTCGGAGCGCGCGAGGCCGCCCAGGCGGCGGTCCAGCCGCTCGCGGAGCTCGTCGGTGACCAGCGCCGTGAAGCGCGGGCCGACGCCCCAGCGCGCATGCTTCTCCACCACGCCGGCGATCTGGCCGGTGTTGAGGAGCACGACGTCGTCGAGGGTGATGGCGCGCAGGTCGTCCACGAGGATCTCCAGGCGCTCCAGCTCGCGCTCGAGGCGCTCCAGCGACGCCGCCGACGTGTTCGAGCCGTCGTCTCGATTGCCGGCGCCCTGCTCCTCGACGAAGTCGCGCCAGGTGTAGAGGCGCGGGTTCGCCTCGCCCATGGAGGGGAGCACGCCGTCGATATAGCGCTCGAACACCTCGTTGGGGCTGAAGAGGTAGACCTGGTCTGCGTTGAGGGTCTCATGGTTGTGGTAGAGCAGGTAGGCGATGCGCTGCAGCATGACCGAGGTCTTGCCCGAGCCCGCGATACCGTTGACCAGCATGACCGGGACGTCCTCGTGGCGGACGACCTCGTTTTGCTCGCGCTGGATGGTCGCGGTGATCGCCTGCAGCTTCTCGGAGTGATGGCGGCGCAGGGCGTTGAGCAGCAGGGAGTCCTCGATCGCGACCGTGGTGTCGAAATAGGCGTGCAGCCGATCGCGCTCGATATCGAACTGGCGGCGCAGCTCGAGCTCGACGGTCCGGACGCGGCCGTTGACGGTGTAGCTCGTCTTACCGTTCTCCTGGTTGTAGTACGTCTCGGCGATGGGGTTGCGCCAGTCGACGACCAGCGGCGTATGGCGCTCGTCGGTGATGCCGGCGGCTCCGATGTAGACGTCGCGCGCAGGGCGGTCGGGGCGCATCTTGAGGCGGACCTTCGCGAAGTAGGGCTGGCGGAGCAGCAGCAGGATCTTCCGCAGGCGGTCGACGCTGAAATCGTGGTACTGGTTGTACGCATCGATGACCGAGTTCAGGGTCTCGATTGCGGCGAGGGTCTCCATGGTCTCGTCCGCACCGCCGAAGTCGGGGCGGATCTCCTCGCTCATGGTCACCAGGTCGGCAGCGGCCTGCTTGTGGTCCTGCTCCAGCTGGCGCGTCAACTCGTCGCGAAAGCCCACGAGCTGCGAATAGAGCTCGTCTAGGTGCGCCTGCTCCTCCGCGAGGACGGGATCCATCTCGTTCATGCTCTCTCCTGGTTCCGGTCGGTTTTATTCGACCAACCAGTGTAAAGGAATATGCGGACGAGTCGGGACCGGGGCGCAAAAGAGCACGGTCCGCCGACGGGTCGGCGGAGTCGCGCGCGCCGCGCGTTGCGCGCGCGGGCATTCGGGTACATCATTGTTTTACCGAGACACGAAACGAGGCGCCATGACCGACTTCATCGACAGCTTCCTGTACGTCGCCCGCCAGCAGTGGGCCCAAAGCGTCTTCTGGGGCGCCGTCATCGCGCTGGTGACGGCGATCGCCTCGCGCGTCGCCACGCGCGCGCTGCGCCACTTCCTCAACCGGGACGACAACGCCCTGCCGAGCTCCAGCATCATCGTCAACCTCGTGCGCGCCGGAATCTGGATCGTCGGCGCGAGCATCATCCTCGACGCCTGCTTCAACGTCAACATCAACGCCGTGGTCGCCGCCCTTGGGGTCGGAGGCATCGCGATCTCGCTGGGCTTCCAGGACACGCTGTCGAACCTCATCGGCGGCCTGCAGGTCACCTTCATGAACATCATCAAGCCGGGCGACAACATCGAGGTCGGCGCCGAGTCGGGCGTCGTGCAGGACGTCACATGGCGCCATACCACCATCCGCGACGCGCTCGGCCAGACCGTCATCATTCCCAACTCCATCATCTCGAAGACCGCCCTCGTCCATCTGCTGCCGGCGGGCCGCGTCGTCGTCCCCTTCGCGGTGCCGCGCTCCAGCGATGACGGCACCATGAGGACCGAGGAGATGGACAAGCTCGCCGAGGACCTCGCGGCGCTGGCGCGCGACGCCGCACGCGACGTCTCCCCCGTCATCGACGGCCCGCGCGCGCTGTTCTCCGAGATATCGGAATTCGGCATCAAGGGCAAGATCATCTTCCAGGTCGAGGACTCGACCAAGACGGGCTTGGCGGCGGATGCCGTGGTACGCGCCATCGCCACCCTGGTCTAGAATCCGCCGACACGGAGCCGCTCCTCCGAGGGCGGCGGCCACCATGAAAACCGACACGAAAAAACGGGGCCCTGGGGCCCCGTTTCCCTTACTCGACGACGCGACGCGACGCCCAGAGCGTACCCGCCCCCAGCATCATCAGGATGCCGACGAGCATCATCTGCAGATCCCCCGTCTGCGGTAGGTCGAACCAGGGGAACAGGCCTTCCGGCGCCCCGCCCTCCGGCGCGCCGGGCATCGGATCGAGCCCGAATTTCGGTGCGACCGGCAC
>USLT01000167.1 GCA_900555585.1 uncultured Collinsella sp. | reverse complement strand
GACCTGTCCCTGCCCGTCGGGTCCTTCCTGTCCATCTTCGGCCCCAACGGCGCGGGCAAGACGACGCTCCTGCGGATGCTCGCCCTGCTGTCGAGGCCCACGCGCGGCTCGCTCTCGATCCTGGGCGTCGACGCCCTGGAGGAGCCGGACGAGCTGCGCCGCCGCATCGGCCTCATCTCCCATAGGCCCATGCTCTACGGCGACCTCACGGCCCGCGAGAACCTCGAGTTCTTCGCCTCGCTCTACGGCGGGGTCGACAGCGCCCGCATCGACGAGCTGCTCTCCCTGGTCGAGCTCGACCATCGCCGCAGCGATCCGGTGAGGACCTACTCGCGCGGCATGCAGCAGCGCCTCTCCATCGCCCGCGCCCTCGTCAACGATCCCGACCTGGTGCTCCTCGACGAGCCGTATTCGGGGTTGGATCCGCACGCCGCGGAGCTCTTCGATGCGCTCATCGCGCGCGTCCGCGACGGCCGCACGTTCGTCATGGTCAGCCACGACCTCGATCGCGGCTACGCCATGTGCACGCACGCGCTGATCATGGCGCGCGGTCAGGTCGTTGTGTGCGCCGAGCGCGCCGCCGTGGACGAGCGCGCTTTTCGTGATCTATATCTGGCGACCGTCGGCGTGGGGGTGGCATAGCATGTCGGATGGCAAGGGGGGCTCGCGTCCCGCGGGGGCCTCGGCGCTCGCGCAATACCGGGCGCTGCTCATGAAGGATATCCGCCAGGAGCTTCGCACGCGCGAGATGCTCACGTCGATGGTGGTCTACGCGCTGCTGGTCCTCACCGTCTACGGAGCGGCGCTGGCCCAGGTCGGCGATCGCGTCGACGTGGCGGCTTTCGCGGGCGGCCTGCTGTGGGCGCTCGTGGTGTTCACGAGCCTGCTCGGTCTCAACCGCAGCTTCAGCCATGAGACCGAGTCGGGGTGCCTGGAGGGCATCTTGCTGGCACCGGTCGACCGCGCCGTGGTGTTTCTCGCCAAGGCGACGTCCAACCTCATCTTCCTGCTGGCGGTCGAGGCCGTGGTCGTCCCACTGTTCTTCCTGTTCTTCCTCTCGGGGGTCGAGCTCGCCCCCACCGCGCCCTATATCGTGCTTCCGTTGCTCGTCGGCACCGTCGGCGTCGCGGGCGTGGGCACGCTGCTCTCGACCATCGCCATCGACACGCGCGGACGCGACGTGCTCCTCGCGATCCTGTTCATCCCGGTTGCGTTCCCGCTGCTCTACGCGTGCGTCTCTGCGACGACCACGGCCTTCGTCGGGGTCGAGGGGACCTTCGGCGTCTTCTGGCGCTCGCTGGGCATGGCGGCGGCCTATGACGTCGTGATGGTGGCGGCCGCCTGGGGCCTGTACGAGTTCGTGGTGGACGCCTAGGCGCCGCCCGGGGTGTGCCTGCGCGGGGATAAATCAGCTACCATGGTGTAGTTCGTCCGACGTGTCGCCGGACGAGGGATGTTTGAAAGGGGAGTGCCGTGCGTCTCAAAGCCGATTCGCTCGTGCCGGTCCTGCTCGCGCTCGGTGCCGTGCTCACGGCGGCCGACGTCGCCTGGACCTTCCTGCTGGCGCCGCTCGTGAAGGGCGCGCAGCTGGCCGAGCCCGTGGTCGTCGCGGGGCAGGTCGTCACCGCCAAGCTGCTGCTCAGCCAGAAGATCTTCTACCTGCACGTGCCCGTGGCGATCGCTTCGTTCGCGATGATGTTCTTCGTCGCGTTCTACGGCGTGAGGTTCCTCATGACCAAGGACCGCGCGTTCGACCTGAGGGCCAAGACAGCTGCAGAGGTGACGCTCGTCATGATCGTGGCGACGATGGTCTCGGGCGATTTGTGGACGCGTTTCGACTGGGGCGTCTGGTGGACCTGGGAGCCGCGACTGACCACCTATTTCATCTTGATGCTATTGGTCATAGGCTACTTCATCCTGCGCAACGCCATCGACGATCCCGAGCGGCGGGCGCGGTTCAGCGCGGTCTTCGGCATCATCGCCTTCGTGGACGCGCCCATCTCGTTCATGATCACGCGGCTCGTCCCGTCCTCGGTCCATCCCGTGGTGTTCCGCACGGATAGCGGCCTGCCGCCCGCGATGCTCGTGCCGTTTCTGCTCGGGCTCTTCGGCATGCTCATGATCGCCTTCGCGCTGTATCGCTACGCGCTGCGCGTGCATGAGGACGCCGAGGTGGTCGAGGAGCTGAAGGAGCGCCTCGAGGAGCTCGATTCCTGGTCGAGCCGAGCCGCCGCGGACGATGCGCTCGAGCGCCTGAAGGCGCGCGCCGCGGACCTCGCCGCCGATCGCCCCGCAGCCGAGTCGCCGCTGCCAACCGTTGAACACGAGTCCAAGGAGGACTAGCCATGGATCCCATTCTGGAAGAGGTCTACTCGACCGTCCTGCCCGCCGCCCCCTACGTGCTGGCGGCCTATATCGGCATCTGGCTCGTGCTGTTCGTCTTCGTGCTGGTGCTATGGCGCAAGTCCAAGCGCACGGCGGATGACGTCGAGGCGCTTAAGAAAGCGCTCGATGACCGCAGGCGCGACCTCGAGCGCTAGATTGCAGGGATGGAACGACGGCGTTTCGCGTTAGCGGGCGCCGTCGTTCTCACTCGAGGCGTGCAGCAGCTCGGTCTGGCGGTCGAGCTCGCCGATGAAGCGGTCGAGGTAGTCCATGAACTGGACGACGTCCGCGTCGGAGAAGGACTCGAAGCTATCGAGTTTCGGCGCGCGGCGGATGCAGTCCAGGCCCTTCTCGGTGATCTTGACCGAATGGGCGTGAGAGCTGACCTGGCCCGTCTGGCGCTCGATGAACCCTCCGTCCTCGAGCTTGATCAGCATCTCCCCCAGCGATTGCGGGCGGATGCGCAGGGCGTCGGCGATATCGCGCTGGCGCCGGACCTCGCCATCGGAGAGC
>USLT01000166.1 GCA_900555585.1 uncultured Collinsella sp. | reverse complement strand
CCCAGCTGTGGACCTTCGCCACGCAGGGTTGGCCGCAGCATCCCGAGCAGCTCGAGGGGCACCATCCCACCACGGCGCTCGTCACCGCGCGCGATATCATCGCCCTTTGGGTGGCACGCATGGTCATGAGCTCGCTGTACTTCCTCGACGAGGTGCCGTTCCACGACGTCGTGATCTACCCGACCATCCTGGCGAAGGACGGCAGCCGCATGTCCAAGTCCAAGGGCAACGGCGTGAACCCCATGGACCTCATCGATATGTACGGCGCCGACGCCATGCGCTATAACCTGCTGACGCTGTGCACCACCAACCAGGACGTCAAGTTCGACGCGGATATCGATAAGAAGACCAAGGCGCTCAAGGGTTCCGCCCGCACCGAGCAGGCTCGCGCGTTCGTCACCAAGATCTGGAACGCCAGCCGCTTCCTGCTCATGAACATGGATGGCTACACTCCCGGCGAGCCCGTTGCGGAGACCGCGGCCGACGCCTGGATGTTCAGCCGCCTGGCAAAGGCCGTCCGCATGGTCACCGAGGGCATCGAGAACTACACCTTCGGCGAGATGGCCCGCGGCATCCAGAACTTCTTCTGGAACGAGGTCTGCGACTGGTACGTCGAGGTCACCAAGACCCGTCTCAAGGACGACGCCGCCCGTCTTCAGGCCCAGCGCAACCTCATCTTCGTTCTTGATACCTCGCTGCGCCTGATGCATCCGCTCATGCCCTTCGTCACCGAGGCCATCTGGGACACCATGCCTGCGAGCTACCTCGACATGAACGAGGACGGCTCCTGCGAGCGCGCCGAGGCCCTCATGATCGCCGCCTGGCCCGAGCCCGTCGATTTCGAGCGGTTCATCGATGAGCCGGCCGAGAAGTCCTTCGAGCTGATGCGCGCCGTCGTCACCGACGTCCGTACCAGCCGCGCCCGTTACCGCATCTCTCCCAAGCAGGAGCTGCGCTGCGACATCAAGGCGACCACGGCCGAGGTCGCCGAAGCTATCGAGGGCATGGGCGACTTCATCTGCGACCTCGCCAATGTGAGCGAGCTCGTGGTCGCAACGGCCGACGAGTTCGCGAAGCCCGAGAAGGCCATCGCCATCGCGGGCCCGGATTTCGACGCTTACGTCGTCATGGGCGACCTCGTCGACTTCGAGGCGGAGCGCGCCCGCATGGAGAAGGAGCTCAAGGCAGCCGAGAAGGAACTCGCCGGCGCCGAGAAGACCCTTTCCAACCAGGGCTTCATCGCGAAGGCGGCTCCCGAGATCGTCGAGGCGAAGAGGGCCCGCGCGGCCGAGCTCGCCGATACGATCACGGCCCTGAAGGCTCAGCTCGCTGATTTCTAGCATCGATGCCAAGACCGGCCTCCCTTACGGGGAGGCCGGTCTTTTATTCATGGGCCCTCCACGGTCGGTGCGCTGTCAGCAACTGACGGATTTGCACTGTTTGCGTTGCTAAGAATGGCGCGCATAGAGACGTTGCGGGCGAAAAGGGGCCGATGAAGGACGCATGTTTGACATAATCTGCGTGCTACGTCCCCGTCAGGCTCATCGTTGTCGTATTCTGGGTTCCAGAAATGTACATATTCGGCAGTTATTGGCAGGTAGTGCCCCTCTGGGGGCGCGACAGGAGGCAAGATGGCCAAGCGTCTTGGAAGATATACCGTTCCCTTTGATTTTCCCTCGCTTTTATACAACGATGCCGTCGAGCTCGCTGCCGATACGGGAGCGCTGCCGGGTACAACGGGCCCGCTGCTCGAGACCGTCGTCGATATGCTCGACGAGCTTGGGAGGCCCGACGAGCACTTCGACTGCATTCAGGTCGCGGGCACCAACGGAAAGACCTCCACGGCGCGCTTCAGCGCCGCGCTTCTAAGGGGGGAGGGCCTTCGCGCTGCTCTGTACACCTCTCCTCAGCTCGTGCGCTACGAGGAGCGCATGGAGGTGGACGGTAGCGTCGTCGCCCCCGAATCCTTCACTCGGGGCGTCTCGATAGCGGCAGAAGCCGGTCGCCGTGTAAATGCCCGCCGCGAGCTCGAGGGGGACCTGCCGTATCACATCACGCCCTTCGATCTTCTGACCGTCGCCGCGATGGTCGTGTTCGCCGAAGCCGCCGTCGACGTTGCCGTGCTCGAGGTGGGCATGGGTGGCCGCTGGGATGCCACGAGCGCCACCGATCCGGTCGCCGTCGCGATAACCGGAATCGGGCTCGACCATGTGCGCATCCTCGGGGATACCCTTGCCGCGATCGCTGCGGAGAAAGCCGCCGTCATCAAGCCGGGTAGGTCGGTCGTCCTCGGTGAGGGAACCCATGAACCAAGCGTTGAGGCGGTCATGCGCGAACGTTGCGCGGATTGCTCGGTCGAACCCTACTCGTCATCGCACGTCGTCATCTCCGAGCCCGATCGCATCGGCGGGGGCTTGCGCTTCTCATGCGAGGCCCCGTTCTCGACCTACGAGCTCGAGATCCCCAAGCCCGTCTATCAGGCGCAGAACGCATCCTGCGCGCTCGCGCTCGCGGAGCTGTACCTCGGCCGTCCGCTCGAGCTCGAAGCCGCTCGACTCAGCCTCGCTGCGTGCCCGACCCCGGGTCGGTTCGACGTCGTCCGCACAGACCCGCTTCTCCTCGTCGACGCGTGCCATAACCCGCAGAGCTGCGAGAACTTCGTATCGGCTCTCGACGAGCTCGCTCCCGGCATCGAGGATCGCCCCGCCCTGCTCATCGCCGCGCTCTCGGACAAGGACGTTTCCGGGATCGTCGACGTGCTCGTACCCGCGTTCCCGAGGATCTTGGTGACGCGGACCGCATCCGACCGCGCCCTGCCGGTGCGCGAGCTGTCCGGCATCGTCCGCGATAGGCTCGCATCGATCGGCCGGGATGCCGATGCGGTCGACGAGTACGAGGACG
>USLT01000165.1 GCA_900555585.1 uncultured Collinsella sp. | reverse complement strand
TCGCGAGCGACTCGTCCCCTTCGTCCTCGGCGCGGACATCCTCGGGTACACCTATGTCCGCAGCTTCCACGCGGCCTACGGCCTGACCTCGATCGTGCTGGCTACGGCTGACGTCAAGGCCACATCGCGTAGCCGCTTCTGCGACTATCGCATCGTCGAGGATATCGAGACCGACGAGGGCCTGCTGGGATATCTCGAGACCCTCGGCGCAGAGCTCGCGTCTGCCGGCAAGCTGGGGCTGCTGGTGGGTTCCGGCGACTGGTACGCGCGCCTGCTCTCCCGCAACAAGGAGCTCCTCTCGCAGTGGTACGTCGTCCCCTACATCGACTTCGACCTGCTCGACCAGCTGACCCAGAAGGAGTTCTTCTACAACCTCTGCGAGTACCTGGACATCCCGTATCCCCGTACCTGGTCGTTCGACTGTTCCGATCGCGAGGCCCGGATCCCTGCGGACGAGTTCACCTATCCGCTGATCGCCAAGCCCTCAAACTCCGCCGAGTACCACTACGCCGAGTTCCCGGGCAAGAAGAAGATCTACGAGGTCGCGACCGCCGACGAGCTCGTCCGCATCTACAAGCAGCTGCAGGCTTCCTGCTACGACCGCGAGCTCATCATCCAGGAGTTCATCCCCGGCGGAGACGACGGCCTGCGCTCCATCAGCATCTACACCGATCGCAACGGGGATCCGCTGATGACCTGCTCCGGGCAGGTCGTGCTGCAGGACCATGCGCCGCTCGCCATCGGCAACCCCGTGCTCATCTTGTCCGAGCGCGTCGAGAAGCCGATCGAGGACGCGTGCCGGTTGCTCAAGCACGTCGGCTACCACGGATTCGCGAACTTCGACGTGAAACTTGACCCGCGCGACGGCTCCTATCGCTTCTTCGAGGTCAACACCCGACCGGGTCGCAACTCCTACTACACCACGCTCGGCGGCGTGGATTTCGTCCGCCTCATGGTCCAGGATTACGTCCTGGGCATGGAGCTGGATCGCCGCGACGCGACCGAGGACTTCGCGTACGCCTGCGTCCCGCCGATCGTCGTCAAGAAGACGGTCGATGATCCCGTTCTGCGCGAGAGCGCCCTCACCATGTACAGGAACGGCCGCGCCTCGTTCCCGTTGTTCAACGATGACGATTCCGCCGCGCAGCGCTTCTGGGCGCGCATGACCTACTACAACCAGGTGCGCAAGTTCAAGAAGTACGTGTGGGACACCGACGGCAAGCAGATACCCTTCGAATAGGGTGCCCTCTGGGTGACGCGCGGTATGGACCACGATCGATTCGACAATATGAATATGGAGCGCGCGGCAGCGCGCCATCTTTCGAGCGAGGGCGCCGACGGGGCGCCCTCCATCATCGACCAGGTCGCGCAGGTTCCGACCGACCCCGGCTGCTACCTGTGGAAGGACGCCGCCGGCAAGGTCGTCTACGTCGGCAAGGCCAAGAACCTCCGCGCCCGTTTGCGCCAATACGTCACCCTGTCCGATGACCGCGAGAAGATCCCCCTGATGATGCAGGTGGTCGAGAGCTTCGACTACATCGTCGTCGAGACCGAGCACGAGGCCCTCGTCCTCGAGCGCGAGCTCATCGCGCAATACCACCCGTACTTCAACGTCGATTACAAGGACGATAAGTCCTATCCCTATATCGCCATCACCAAGGGCGATGTCTTTCCCGCCATCAAGTACACGCGGGAGCGCCATCGACCCGACACGCGCTATTTCGGACCCTACACCGATAGCCGGGCGGCTCGCGAGACCATCGACACGCTGCGGAAGGTCATGCCCATCTGCACCGCCTCGTGCTCCGAATGGAAGCGGGTCCGCCGCATGCTCGAGAAGAATCCCGGGGATGCGGACCTGATCGGGCTCATCTGCGCGCAGAAGGGGAGGCCCTGCTTCGATTACCACGTGGGTCGCGGGCCCGGCGTCTGCGCGGGCATGATCGATGCGGCGGACTACGCGAAAAACGTCAAGCGCGTCGAGCGCTTCCTTTCCGGCCAGCGCCGCGAGCTCATCGGCGAGCTCAAGGCGGATATGGCCGAGGCGGCGGCCGATCTCGACTTCGAACGGGCCGGCCGCATCAAACGGCGCCTCGAGGTGATCGATGGCCTGGACGACCGCCAGCAGGTCATCTTTCCCACGAACGTGGATATCGACGTCATCGGCTTCTATCGGGAGGAGACGATCGCGGGCGCCTGCGTCTTCGTCGTGCGCGAGGGCCGCACCCAGCGCACCTGCGAGTTCATCCTGGACAAGGGGCTCGACGTATCGCAGGAGGAGCTGGTCGGCGGGTTCGTCAAGCGGTACTACGACGAGACCGCCGACATCCCCGCCGAGGTCGACGTGGCCTGCGACCTCGCGGACGCCGAGGTGCTGGGGGAGTGGCTCTCCTCCAAGCGCGGTCGCTCCTGCCGCCTGCACCGTCCCCAGCGCGGCGAGAAGCGCCGCCTGATGGAGATGAGCGAGCGCAACGCCCGGCACGCCCTGATGCGCTATATGATGCGGACCGGCTACTCGGACGACCGCACGAACCAGGCCCTGCTGCAGCTCGAGAGCGCGCTGGCGCTGCCAGCCGCGCCGATGCGCATCGAGTGCTTCGACATCTCGACGATACATGGTCGCTTCACGGTGGCCTCGATGGTCGTTTTCACCAACGGGCGGCCGGACAAGTCCCAGTACCGCAGGTTCAAGATTCGCGCGGAGCTCGAGGAGGCGAACGACTTCGTCTCGATGCAGGAGGTCCTGGGGCGCCGGTACGCCCCCGATAGGATGGCCGACGAGCGCTTCGGATCGCGTCCCGACCTGCTGGTCGTCGACGGCGGCAAGCCCCAGCTCACCGCGGCGCTCACGCAGCTCTCCGAGCTCGGCCTCGACATTCCGGTTTGCGGCCTCGCCAAGGCCGACGAGGAG
>USLT01000164.1 GCA_900555585.1 uncultured Collinsella sp. | reverse complement strand
GGTGCCGCCGGTGATGATAGCTTTCTTACCTTCGAGCAGCATTTGCTCTCCTCTCATGTTGAAAGCGGGGCCCGTACTTCGCCCCGCATATACGCGTTTAGTTTGTGCCCCATTCCGGGCGTTCTAGACTCGGGAATTCGGCGCGCGGCGAGCCGTCCGTCGGCGTGCGGGCATCGGTTGACACCTGCCGCGAGTGATGATGGGCGCCCGGTTGATGCTGACGGCTTGGTGGAGCCTATCTATAGGAAATGTGGTCGGCTCGTTTGCGCGATAGAATGGTGAGCGTACTTTTCTATCGCATATCAAGGAGGCACGATGCGTCACAGCAGCACCCGTCCGCGCGTTGCCCGCGCCGCCATCGTAGCCGGCCTCTCCATCGCGCTCATCGGCGCCTCGACCCCCATGGTCGCTTATGCAACCCCCGAGTCCGACCTCGCTGCCGCCCGTACGCGTCTCGAGCAGATCGGGGCGGAGTACCAGCAGCTCCAGGGCTCGCTTGATGAGATGGCGGCGGACCTTCAGGAGACCGGTGCCCAGATCGAATCCACATCGGCAAAGCTTGACGAGTCTCGTTCGGCCCTCTCCCGCATGACGTCGGCCAACTACAAGACCGGCGGCTCGACGCTGGCGAAGGTCGTCTTCGGCTCTTCGAGCCTCGAGGAGCTCATCTCCTCCATCCGCTACGCGACCAAGGTGTCCGATGCCGAGACCCGCGCGATCAACGAGGTCAAGGCTTTGCAGGAGAAGCTCGAGCGCGAGCAGAGCGAGCAGCAGCGCGCGATGTCGGACGCCGAGGAGCGCCTCGCCCGCGTCGCGGAGAACCAGCAGGCCGCGGCCTCCCTGGTCAACTCCCTCGACGCGGAGGTCCGCGCGAAGCTCGAGGAGGAGGCCCGCGCGAACGCGAGCATCCAGTCGGGCATGCAGTCGGCCCAGGACGCGCAGGACGAGTCCGCGGTGTCCCCGACCCCCGCGCCCGGCGGCGGCTCCGGTTCCAGCGGCGGCCAGCAGGGCGGAGGCTCCGGCTCGCAGGGTAATTCGGGCGGCTCCGGCAACGGCGGCGATACCGGCAACGGCGGCAACGGCGGCAACGGCGGCAACGGCGGATCCGGCGGCGGTTCCGGCTCCGGCTCCGGTTCCGGCTCCGGCTCCGGTTCCGGTGGCGGCACCGTCAACCGTCCGTCTTCCGTCGGTTCCTCAGCCCTCGCCATCGCCCTGCGCTACGAGGGAAGCGAGTACGTCTACGGCGGCGCCGACCCGTCTGTCGGCTTCGACTGCTCGGGCCTCGTCATGTACGCGTACGGCCAGCTCGGCATCAGCCTGCCCCATAGCGCCGGCGCCCAGATGTCGATCGTCCAGAGCCGCGGCCGCTGGACCACCGACCCCGGCCAGCTCCAGTACGGCGACCTCGTGTTCTTCCCTGGCCACGTCGCGTTCTACGTCGGCAACGGCTACGCGTTCGGCGCCCGCAGGCCCGGCGTTCCCGCGAGCTCCTGCCAGATGAAGTACCTCGGTACGTTTTTGGGTGGCGGCCAGCTCTAGGCCGCGCTCCAGTTCGATATCGTCGCCGTCCGCCCTGTCCGGCGGGCGGCGACGACGCATGAAGGGGGAGGGCATGGCCCGCCACAAGCTCCAGAAGACCAACGCCATGCGCGAGCTCGACCGTTCGCGAATCTCCTACGAGACCCACGAGTACGAGGTCGACGAATCCGATCTTTCCGGCGTCCACGTCGCGGCGCAGCTCGGCCAAGATCCCGCGCGCGTGTTCAAGACGCTCGTCACTACCGCTCCATCGGGCGAGGGCGTGGTGTGCTGCATACCGGTCGCGGCCGAGCTCGATCTGAAAGCCGCCGCCCGCGCGGCTGGCGCGAAATCGCTATCGATGCTCCATGTTCGCGACCTGCTGGCCGCTACGGGATACATGCGCGGCGGCTGCTCTCCCATCGGCATGAAGAAGCGCATGCTCACGATCATCGACTCCTCGTGTCTCGAGTTCGAGACCGTCATGGTCTCCGGAGGGCGCCGCGGCGTCCAAGTCGAGCTCGATCCCCATGACCTTGTCGGGTATTGCGACGCCCGATGCGACCAGATCTGCTTGGAGGCATAGAAGATGTCCCTCGACCAGAACCGCCCGTCAGCCGGGCGCCATTTCGCCAAGCCCGGCGCCCCCAGGGCGGCCTATCGACCGGCGGCCCCCGCGGTCGGTGCGCGACCCGATGAGACCTCGGTCTTCCTGGCCGCCGCCCTCGAGTCCCGTCGCGCTGCGGGCTCCCCCGAGGCGGACGCCTCCGCCACCGCGCAGATCGAGCTCGACGACTCCCTGACGACGGCGTCTATCGAGCCCGTGGCGGTAGACGACGCCCCTGGCGCCGTCGAAACCGAGGCGGATGTCGAGGAGCGTGCCGAGAAATCCTCGAACCTGGTGAGCGCGCTGGTCATCATCAGCCGTATCACGGGCTTCTTCCGCACCTCCGTCCAGGCGTGGGCGATCGGCGCTACCATGCTCGGCAGCTGCTACACGCTGGCTTCGCAGATGCCCAACGTCATGTACGAGCTCGTCATCGGCGGCATGCTGATCACCTCCTTCCTGCCCGTGTACGTCAAGATGCGCGAGCGCGCCGGCCGCGAGGGCGCGACGGCCTACGCCTCGAACCTCCTGTCCTTCGTCATCCTCATCATGCTCGGGCTCACCGTTCATCTTCGCGGGGCCCATCATCTGGACGCAGTCGGCGGGCGCGGCGGAGACCTTCGACTTCGACCTGACCGTCTGGTTCTTCCGCTGGTTCTCCTGCGAGATCATCCTCTACGCCCTGTCATCCATCTTCTCCGGTGTGCTCAATGCCGAGCGCGACTACCTGTGGAGCAACGGCGCGCCGATCCTCAACAACGTGATCACCATCGCGTCGTTTTTGCTGTATGGCTTC